>SLSB01000650.1 GCA_007130675.1 Candidatus Hydrogenedentota bacterium
AAGGTATGCCAATAGGTCCCTCAACAGCACGAGCCCCAGAGCAACAAAAGTGAACACGACTACCTTGGCGTCTGGAGGTGCATAAATATGGATATAGTACCATAGAGGAAAAAAGAGGACTCCACCCGTTACATAATTCGCGAAACGCTCCAAGGTGTGCGTTTGGTAAACCATAATTTCTCTCCCTATAGGAACTCATGGCAAGACTCACGCATAAAAGTACGGCACGTGCGGACCGATTTGGGAAGGGGGGCGAAGAGTTTTTGACGGGATAACTGGATTGACACGATGGGCCGATTGGACTTCGGGGTTGAATTGTAGCCTCAGTCCCCGCGCTGCGCGGCACGGACGCTACACGGACGGCCCCCCGTGGAGTATCACCGCTGGGTGCGGACGTGGGCCTACCCGGGCCGCGTTGTCTCGTCGAGGCGGATCCCACGGCGCGCGGGGAGGGTGCCTTCGGCGGCGTAGAGTGCGGTGAGCGCTTTGATGTACTCGGCGCGCGCGGTCGCGGCGGCTACCTGGCTCTCGATGAACAGCCGCTGCACTTGCAGTACATCGAGGTTGGTCACCAGCCCCACCTCGTACCGGTCCTGTTCGATGCGCAGCTCTTCCTCGCGGCTTTCGACGGCGAGTTCGCTGGCCCGGATGCGCTCCCATTGGCTCGCGGCGTTTGTCAGAGCCTCGCGCACTTCGGCGCGAATCCGCTGGCCGGTATCCTCGAGCACCCGCCCGGTCTGCGTGGCGATGAGCCGCGCCTGCTGATGCCGGGCGCGTTCCGCGCGGTTATGCACCGGCACGCTGAATTCAAGCCCGACGGTGTAGTCGTAATAGCGCGTATCGCTCAAATACCGTGTGCCGCCGCTGAACGAGTCGCCGAGGCTGGTCAATCCGTATTCCGCGAACAGGTTCAATTGGGGCAGGCGCTGGTTCCGGGCGGTGAGGACATCGAGATCGCGGTTCTCGATATCGAGTTCAATCTGCCGCAACTCGGGCCGGTGCCGCATCGCCAGTTGTTCGCTTTCCCCGCGGTCGATAGCGACATGGGCGGCCTCGGGCTCGTCCTGAGGCAGCAGCGTTACGTCCCACCCGGTATCTTCGGGCGCGTTGAGCAGGCGCATGAGCCGTATCGTGGCGTTCCGGAGGTCTCCACGAGCTTGATGCAACTCCGCCTCGCGCGACGCTTTTTCGGCCTGGGCGGACAATACGGCCGCTTGCACGGCATCACCAACGGCGAGCAGATCCTGGTTCAGGCGGACTTGTTCGTCGGCCAGCTCGACGGCAAACTCGCGGATAGCGAGCACTTCGCGCGCAAGCGCCACATTCCAATAGGCCTGTTCCACCGCGTTGATCAACTCGAGGAGAAACTGCTCGAGTTCGTGGCCGCTGCGCGCCAGCGTGTTGCGGGCCTGCCGCAACGCCGCAAGGTTTACCTGCGTCCCCGCCCCGCGCAAGAGGGCCTGGTTTACGCCGGCGGTCCATTGGCCCTCATATTCGGCAGGCACGAAGTTTGATTCGTTGCGGGCAATGCCACCTCGCAGAAATGCCGTGGTGCCCGTAGGGAAGAAGGTCGCGAGGGTTGCCATGCCCTGTGTCGTCTCAGCGTCCATATACGTCGGTGGCCTTGGCGCCAGCTCGTCTGAAAGAAAGCCCGCGGCCGCCGCAGCAATCTCCCGTTGTGAAGGCAACGAACGTTCCCACAGCGGCGGCCGCTCCAACTGACGAGAAACAATCCCGAAGACGTTAGACGCCGTCGCGCGCGGGCTCGGACCCAAGACCGGAGGAAACAGGCCGAATCCCCCTTCGCCGTTACCCGTGCCGAAGGTATACTCGTCCGTCCCTGCAAGCTGATACCGCTGCTTGCCGTACGACACGGTGGCCATGAGCCGCGGGTCAAACACGGCCCGCTCGATGGGCACGAACTGCTCGCTGATTCGAGGGCCGAATTGGGTGATCTCGAGGGCGCGGTTGTTCAACAGGGCTGTCAGAATGACGCCATCGCGCGTTATGGGCATCTCCGCGCCCGGCTCGAGGGCCAAGGTGAGATCCAGCCTTTCCTCGCGCTCTTGAATCGGGGCGGGAGGCTCGATATCGAGCGAGGCCGAATCCTCGGCCTCTCGGCTCGAAGCGGATGACCGCACCGGCGTATACGTGGCGGGGCTGTCCGTCGTGGCGCACCCCGCCGCCACGAACAGGCACGATACAATCGCGCCAATAGAACCCATTCGTCGAAACAAGTGGCCGAATTTCACAACATCCCTCCCACACTTCACGGCGTTTCCCCAACATATCCCATTCAACGGCCGCCGTCTGGACCCAGAAAAAAGCTCACCTGAGCGAGAGTCTATTCTCTCTCGGTTTCATCGGACAACCGAACCGGGTGGCGCTGCCGGTCTTCCTGTGCCGCCGGTTCGGCGGCCACGCGGCGCCGCCAGCGTTGCGCGCGCACATACCGGAGCGGCTGGCGCGCGGCCAGAGCCACATCGTCCAAGAAGGTGTAGGCGACCGGGGTAACGATCAGCGACAGAAACAGCGACAAACTTTGACCGCCGATGATGACCAGGGCGGCCGCGCGGCGTTCCTCGGCGCCGACGCCGCCCGCCACCACCAGCGGCGTCATGCCCGCGATCAGCGTGAACGTTGTCATCAGAATCGGGCGCAACCGGTCGCGGTTGCCTTGCAGGACCGCCGCCAGCCGGTTCATGCCGACCGCGCGAAGGCTGTTCATCCGGTCGATCTGCAAGATGCCGTTCTTCATGACGTTGCCGAACAGAACCAGGAGCCCGAGGGCGGAGTAGAGGTTGAGCGACACGCCGAAGGCCCACAACGTGAGAAATGCAAAGGGAACCGTCAACGGGACAGCCAGCATGATGGTCAAGGGATGGACAAAATGCTCGAACTGCGCGGCCAGTACAATGTAGACAAACAGCATGGCAACCGCGAACACCCACAGGAACTCGGAAAATGTTTCCTCGAGTTCGCGGCCGCTTCCCGACAGCCGCGTGCTGTAGCCCAGCGGCAGGTTCATGCCTGCAACGGTTTCCTGGATGGCGGCGATCCGGTCGCCCAGGGCATATCCGGGCGCAACATTGGCCCGCATGCTGACCTGCCGCTGCCGATCGAGCCGATCAATACGCGACGCGGCGAGCACCTCCTCGAACTCGATCAACGACCGCACGGGAACCACCCGGCCGTCCTGGGCAGGCACGTAGAGGTTGCTGATCGCATCGGGGCTGGTGCGGTCAGCCTCGATCAGGCGGAGTTGCACGTCGTAGTCTTCATTCGTGGCGGGGTCGCGGAAGCGGGCCACGCGGTCGTCTCCGCCCACCATCACGCGCAACGCCACCGCGAGGTCGCTCATCGAGACGCCGAGGCGCGCGGCCAGATCGCGGTCGATGTGGGCCTGCAATTCGGGCCGGTCAAATTGAAGCGTCGTCTCGGCATCGACCAGGCCAAGCTCGGGCGCCTGATCACGCAACGCGTTGGAATACGCATCGAGTTGCCGCAAGTCGGGTCCTTGAATGATGAAGTCAATCTCGGTACCTATCATGTCCCATTGAAACGAACGGGCATTCCGGACCGATACGCGCAGGTCGCTGTAGGGTCTCAAGCGCTCGCGGATGATCTGGCGCACGTCGGCCTGCGAATAGTTGCCCTCGAACGCCTCGCTCGGCCTGCCGCGAAGCAGCGCCCGCGCAAAACGGCCCAGCGAGAAGCGGCGCTCGCGGTGGTCTTTGAGCAGGATGAACGCGCGCATTTGATTCAGGCTGCCGCTGCTCGAGAGATGCTCGCCCACAGAAGCCAGAAATGTGTCAATCGCGGGAATCTGGGCGAGTTCGTTTTCGATGGTCCGGGTGACCTCGTCCATCGCGGCGATGCTGACCCCTTCTGGCGTGCGGACCACGAGTTCGATTTCGCCCTCGTCGACGTTGCCGGGCGTGTATTCCTGCGCAACCAACGTATAGGTGTATGCGGCCGACAGCATGATCAGAGCGGCAATCCCGCCGACAATGAGGCGGTGGCGCATGGCCGACTCGAGCGCCCGCATGTAGAACCGGTCAATCGCCGCGTAAAACCAGGTCTGTCTTGACAAGGACTGCTGGCTTCCCCTGCGCTGTTCCCAGTCCAGCACGCGCGCGCCGAGAGACGGGGTCAACGTGAATGCAATGAAGGTGCTCACGAGCACCGCCACCGCCGCGGTCAAACCAAACTGAAACAGAAAACGGCCGGACACGCCCGACATGAACGAAATCGGCACAAAAATGGCTACCAGGCACAGCGTCGTCGCCACGATGGGCATGCCGATATCGCGCATCGCGGTGCGGGCCGCTTCGGTAGCGGAAACGTGGCTTTCTTCGCCGACCCGGTACATGTTCTCGATGACCACCAGCGAGTCGTCGATCACCACGCCAATCATAAGCACCAGCGCCATCATCGTAACCGTGTTGAGGGTGAAGTCCATGAGCCACATCATGCCGAACGCGGCGATCAACGAGCAGGGGATTGCCGCGGCGGCCAGCAGCATCGCCCTCGAGTTGCGCAGAAACAGAAGGACCACGAGCGAGGCCAGGATACTGCCGGTAATCAGGTGCTTCTGGATCTCGCGCAGCGAGTCGTAGATATAGCGCGACTGGTCGCGCGTGACGACCAGTTCCACCCCGGCGGGCAGTTGCGCCTGAATTCCGGGAATCAGCGCGCGCACATTCTCGATGACCTCGACCGTGCTCGCGTCGGACTGGCGCCGGATATCCACCGTGACGGCGGGAATGCCGTTAATGCGGCTGAGCGACCGCTGCTCGCGCGCCCCGTCTTCGGCATAGGCGACGTCGCTCAACCGCACCGGGCGGCCCTGGCGGGTGGCCACGGTGATGTCATTGAAATCCCGGGGATCGTTAAGCTGGCTCAATGCGCGCAGCGTCTGTTCGCGCGGGCCAGCCGTCACGTAGCCGCCGGGCGCTTCGACATGTTGGCGGCGGATCGCGTCGCGCAGCTCGGTGATCGAGATATTGTATGCCTGAAGGCGTGCC
>SLSB01000102.1 GCA_007130675.1 Candidatus Hydrogenedentota bacterium
GATTGTCCTGCTTCAAGGGAACACGGACTCCCCCTTCCGCGGCCCAATGGCGGGCTTCGTAGAGAATCCCGAGGGCAAGATCCAGTTGATAGTCGCCGTCGCTGGTAACGGTGTTCAGCGATTCGGCGATGGTGTACCATGCTCCCTGGGTGTCGGGCGCGTAACGGGCCGGAGCTATCCGGTAGAGATGCGAAGCATTGAACTCGAACGCATCAGGCTCGCGCCCGGGCCGTCGGGTCCAGGCGACTTCGCCGTTGAGACCATGGCGGCCCAAAATGGCCGTTGTCGCGACACCCAGACGCGGTTGAAGGTGGTCGGGCGCAAGCCGGCTGTTGCCCACGGGCAGGTCGGCTCCGGCAAACAGAGAAGTGCGCCATGTATCGAGGGGCCCAAGGTCGCGCTGCATGAAGCGGTACTTCAGCCGCAATGCCAGATTCGACAACCCGGCGGTGGCGCCATCGTCCTGAAACCGCATGCGCATGAGATCGGCGTCCACCAGTGCCGCCAGATCGCCCCGGATGCCATAAACCAGTTTCGTGCGCGACACCAGGCGTTCTCCGGCGTCCGCGCTGTCTCTGTAGTCTGTAAAAAGTGCCTGTGTGCGAAGATAGAACTGCCCCCGGCCGGGGTGCGTGGCTCCTTCCATATACAGCGGCTCCTGGGCCAGCGCAATGCTCCCCCACGCCAACACAAGGCATCCCCAAGTAAAGACTTTCACGTTATGCTCCCGCCGTAACAAATTCGGTGAAGGTAAACCCAGCGTCTTCGATGGCCCTGATAAGCTGGCGCCGGGTCACCGAGTGGTCTTCTTCCAGGCCGACAATTACATGACCCCTTTCAAGATCGGTTTGCACAGTGGAGACACCATCCACTGCCTTCATGACCCGATCCACGTTGCTCGCGCACAGAGGGCAGCTCAGCCCGCGAGCGGCCAGAACGACCGTGCGTTCACCGGTCAATACTTCGTCTTGGTCCAACCCTGAATCGGTTTGCTGGGTGGGAGTGGTGGCACACGCAGCAAAAAAGCCTGCCGCCAGAATCACCGTAAGTATACGCATATAATGGTTTTCCATGGTGCTGCCTTTTCCTTCCGTTCACTCTATGTGTTGAGCGTTAAACGCCCCCTTCCGGTTCACGTGCATCTCTATTCTGCACTTTTTTGCACAACACATGCCAGGGACGGCACATTCCATTGAACTTGAACAGATTGGGCGCAGAGCACCCAGTCAGTGGTACGAACGGGATGGTGCGCGCCAGAATATAACGAGAATACACGGCTGCGCTCAAACACGCCCCCAAATGGGCTCCCATTGTGCCAGCGCGAAAGATTGGTCACATATTCTGGATACATATGTGTTTAGACCTTCTTTTGCCCTGCAGCAGCCGTGTTTTATCGGTCTTCCAGCGCATATTTCGCATTGCCCGGGGGCGCGACAGCGTGTATATTAGTCGTCACTGAGTATCTTTCGGGACGTGGCACACGGGGGTTCTCGGGGATTGTTCGGTAGCGGAGTCGAAATCCCGGTGCAACAGGTGTTGCACCTGCGAAGAGGGGGAAGTACATCATGAAACATCTGCCATGCATGCCCATAACATCTTGCGTAATGCGGGCCTTGGCGTTCGGCACGAATTGGCCCCGAATGCGCCCAACCGGCCAGGACCCCAGCGCTGCTCGAGCGGGGAGTGTGCGTTTGGGGGTCATGATGGCTCTTATTGTGCTGATTTTGGGCGTTGTGCCCGTGGCACATGCCAGCTTTGCCGGTGGGAGCGGGACCGAAGAAGACCCCTATCTGGTGGCCACGGCGGCGCACCTGGACAATGTCCGCCAGCATCGCAATGCCCATTTCATGCAAGTCGATCATGTCGATCTTGGAGCCTCGCAGTGGAGCCAGGGCGAAGGCTGGGAACCCATCGGCGCCTCCGGAAGCGCAAACCGGTTCGAGGGTGTCTATGACGGCCGCGGGTTCGCTATTCGCAATCTCACCATCAATCGGCCCACAACACGCCACCAAGGCCTGTTCGGTTACGCTCAGAATGCGGTACTGCGCAATATCCGTATCGAAAATGCCCAAGTTGCGGGCGGGCAATTCACTGGCGCACTGGCCGGATACCTTGTGGATGGCGTGGCGCAAAATGCGTTTGCGTTCGTTAACGTACAAGGGACAACAGAAGTGGGAGGCCTGGTCGGTTACGTCGAACGCAGCCACGTGCGGCATTCCGGGGCCTCCGGCACAGTGGCCGGTTCGCAGAAGGTTGGTGGGGTGGTGGGACACCTTTCCGACATGGGTTCCACAATCACGGACAGCCTCAGCCATGCGGCGGTGACGGGTGACAACGAGGTCGGCGGTTTGGTGGGATATAGCATGATCGCCGGCATCTTCCGCTCGTACAGCATCGGGGCTGTGAGCGGCCACGGCGACCAGGTCGGCGGTCTTCTCGGGGGCGCCATGTTCGAATACCAAGGCTTCTACCCCGATGGCACGGTGTTCAGGAGTTACTGGGATGTTCAGGCTTCCGGCCAGAATACCAGCGCCCTGGGCGAGGGCCGGACCGCGGCGGAGATGCGCAACCAGGCAACGTACGAAACCTTTAATTTCCACACGATATGGAGGATGGACGAGACGAGCGGCTACCCCGTCCACAGGAACCTTGCAGCCTATGCGCTGCCGCAGCCTGTAGAAGTTGAGGACCTCGAAGGCTCGGGAACCCTCGAGGACCCGTACCTCATTACCACGGCTGATGAACTCAATGCCATGCGTCTGAACCGGGCGGCGAGTTACCGGCTGGCAAATGATATTGATCTCAGGGATACGGTCGTGTGGAACCACGGCCGGGGCTGGATACCGATCGCACACGAACATGTTGAAAACAGTTTTGCAGGCACCTTGGACGGCGGCGGGTATACCATCCGAAATCTGCACATGAATCGCCCTGCGATGTTTAACATGGACACCCCGGTGGCAGGTCTTTTCGGCATGACCATACTGGCCACGTTTCGCGATGTGAGACTGGAAAACGTGGACATCATACACGGGGGGACAGTTCTTGCGGCGGGAGGCCTGGCCGGCCTGGCAAGCATTGCAACTATCGAAGATGTGTACGTATCAGGACAGATTATCGTGCCCCTGGCTGAAAACATAGGCGGTCTGGTCGGGTCCTTCCTTGGCTCGATGAAACGGGCAGCCGCCGATGTAGATGTGCATGGCCAACTGCGCGTGGGCGGCCTGGTGGGGGTATTCAGTGAAGTGCCGGAGGGATTGGATGAGCTTGATGTGCCCGAGGGGCGCGTGCTGCCCGCGGCAAGCGAGATACAGGATGCCTATGCCTTAGGGCACGTGGCGGCTGATGACTGGGCAGGCGGCCTGGTAGGGGCCATGGGCGATAACACAACCATCCAGCGCGCCTACAGTGCCGCCCGTGTGCGCGGTGATGGAACTCGCGTTGGCGGATTGGTGGGGCATAGCCGGGGAGACGTCACCGGCAGTTACTGGGATCAGGAGGCCTCGGGCCTCGCCGTGAGCGCGGAAGGAGAGGGCCGCACCACGGCCGAAATGACTTGGCCGCATGACGCCGATACCACATATATCGGATGGGATTTTGAGCAGATTTGGGAAGAAGACCGGGATGCCGCGCGCAATATGGGCTACCCTTACGTTAAAGGCATTCTGCCAATGGGCCCGCCAATCCTGTCGCCTATTCGCTCGGGCACGCTCGTGGCGGGAGACATCCTGCGCTTTAATGGCACAACCGTGGATAACCCCGACATGCAGTATGTCTGGGACTTCGGGGATGGGCGCATTTCCGCCGTACCTGATCCCGATCTCGTGAGTTTTCAAACACCGGGTGAATACAGGGTAACCTACTCCGTTTCGCTGCCCGATCAGGAGGCGCTGTATCCGGACAGCCGCACATATACCGTTGTTGCCAATACGGGGAACCATCCCGACCTGCGCGTAATCGATCTCCGTGTGCCCGCGACGCCGGCCGCGGGTCAGCCCATCGAGATCGGCTACACGGTGCGCAACGTGGGCCAGGGGCCCGCCGCACCTTCCTGGATTGACGCCGTTTATCTCTCCGAGGACCCCTATCTCGACACGACTGACATCCGGTTTAGCGAAGTTGTCGTGGATAGAACCCTCGCACCGGGCGAATCGTACCAAAACACCATCACCGGGTTTCTGCCAGGCGTGAACGAGGGCATCTACTATCTCATCCTCTCGGTCAACGACACCTGGCAGGTAGTGGAACGGCACCGCCTCAACAACGAAGAGGCCGAAGCCGTTGCGGTTCAGATCCCGGCGCTTGCGTCCGGCGTCAGCTTCCCGGCCAGCTACGACGCGGGCCGTGTGCAACAGTATTACCGCATCAGCAACACGGAAGACCTGAGCCTCATGTTGAACTTGGCGGGTGCAGACCCCGGCTTGGACATCTACGTTCGTTATGGGTCGATCCCCACACGAGGGGTCTACGATTACCGCGTAACGGGGGGCGAACTGCTCATCCCCGCCGCCGCGGCAGGCGACTGGTTCGTCCTCGTGTTCGGCGACATGACACAATCCGGGACGTACAGTATCGGCTACGAAATGATGGACCTCGCGCTAACGAGCAGCTCGCCTGCACGCCATGCGGCGGGATCGGACCTGACGCTGATGCTTCGTGGTTCGGGTTTCCTTCGCCCGCTGGATGTTGCGTTGGTTTCGAGCACGGGCGACGTGTACGAACCGGAGCAGGTGGATGTGGAGGCGTATACACGTGCATCCGCCTGGTTCCCTGCAGGCACGGTTCCTCCGGGACATTACACAGTGCGGGTCGCACGCGCTGGTCAAATGGCCCAACGGCCCGACACCCTCGAGGTCATCGCTGGCGGCGAACCCCGCCTGGATGTGCGCCTGCACCTCCCGGAGCGCTTAGGCTACATCCTGCTTTCTACGGTATTTGTCGAGTATGCCAATGTAGGTGACGCGCCCATGCCTGCCCCGTTGTTGTTCGTCACCGCGACACAAA
>SLSB01000013.1 GCA_007130675.1 Candidatus Hydrogenedentota bacterium
ATTACTGGCGGATCAGCGGCAACACGGACGAGGAGCTGACGCTCGTCGCCACGCCCAGTAGTTTCGTGGACCTGATGGATGGCGCGTGGCGCATTGTGGTGTGGCCGGGCACCACGACACGGTTCCATTGGATAGAAAACGAGAATGTCTATTTTGAGATCGCAGGCAGCATGCTGGATTGCGGCACCGGCCGGGCCATCCTGACCGTGCGGCCGTCGGCAGCGGCAGGCGCGGGCGCACACGTCTATGCGTGGACCCCGACCGATTTCTGGATATACGTCGGAAACAAGCGCATTCCAGAGGGCGACATCATCTCTATCACGGTGGACTCGGTGACGTTCAATGTCACGCTTATCGAGTTTGCCTTGGACAGCCTGCCCGCGGGCTTCTGGGGTCAAAAGGACGTGACCGTGGTCCTGCGCCGCACGAGCGGCTTCAATCCCTATGGCCGCGATCTCTATTGGACCATGAAAGACGGGGTGTTTGTGCCGCCCCCGTCGTGGCGGACTTATGGGCGCGCGGTGCATCCGCGCACGGTGCCCGCGGATCCGAGAGGCACACTGTTCCAGGTGCGGGTGCTGGGCTCCGGGCTTGCGGGGCCGTATCCGCGCAATCCCAGCAGCCAGTGGCCTTGGACCGATGTCGAGCTGCGCTGGAACTCGGGACCCACGCGCGTGGCGCTGAGCCTGGGCAAACCCGCGGCGCAAGGCGGCCTGCTCGCCGAGACGAATTACACGGTGGTTTCGTTTTTCGAGGCGGTCTTCGAGGCGTTTGATGTCTCGGCCTACGGCGTGCCCACGAGTACGCTAGGCGATATCAATCCCGTGGATGTGGCCCTCGTGACCTACGATGGCTGCACGGGCGGCATCATGGACGAAGACGTCATCCGCGAGGGGGTGGTGTTCTGGGAATTCCTGCCGCGTATCATCGCGACCAATGTGTCGCCCAAGACGGCGGAATCGGGCGCTGCGGGCACCGGCGCGGCGGGCACGTTTACGGTAGCTGGCGCGGGCTGGGAGCCGGGTGCGTTTGCCGGGCACTATTTGCTCGATTCGGCGTTTAACGCCTTCATGATCGAGGACAATACCGAGTCCGAACTCATCCTGTACGGCGGGACACCCGCGAATGGGGCGTGGCGCATTGTCAAAGGCGCGTTTCCGATCGATTCGGGTGTCAATGGCTCGTGGAATGCGGCCACCCAGCGGTTCACCATTGCTTCCGACCCGGGGTGGGGGCCGCTCGAGGGGTTCTACCTGATCGACGAGAACAACGACAGTTTCCTCATCAGAGACAATACCTCGAACAGCCTGACGCTGCACCACACGCAGCCTGCTCCTGCCAGCGGCGGCTGGCGCATCGTCGAGCCGGTGCACTGGGGACCGGTCAGCGGCGGTGACGTGCTCAACATCGCGGGCGTCGATTTTCCGCTCGCACACAGTCCGTTGCCGCGCATTGGCCCGGCCGAAGCCCGCATGACAACGTACAACAGCGGCATCATACGGGTGCAAACGCCGCCCGCGCCGTTCGGGCTGCCGGCGACCTACGATGTCAGCGCGGTATGGCGAATTATGGACGGCAACACCGGGCCGGTGCCCGTCGAAGCCCGCGCGCCCGAGAGCGAGCGGTTCACGTATATCATGGACGGGCCGCCCAGGATCGTCGAGATCGAGCCCAGCCAGGTCTACGTCGATACGTCGGTCGGGATCGTCCAGCTGATGCAGGCGCCCCAGGAGCTGACCATCACCGGCTACAATTTCGATGACCGGGTGAGGGTGACGTTTACATTTACCGACGAGAGCGGAACGGAACCCACCACGGCTGTCGTGTCGATCCCGCATTTCAGCGTGTCACCCAACAAAATTGTGATCGAAGCGGCGGACTTCATGGACTTGCTCGATCCGTTGCTGCATCCGGATCCCAACTCGACGCTGGACCTGATCGACAACCAGACCGGCGAGGAGATTCCTGACGGGCTGCCCGACCCGACATCGCCGGGGAACCACTACAAGGTCACGGTGACGGTGGCCAATTTCATCACCCCGACGTGGCCGGGTGGCGGTGGGGTGCGCTCGAGCAATCCGTGGGACATTTTCTATGTGGTCGACAACGACGACCTGATGAACCCGTCCACCCCCGATCTGCTTTTCAACAATGTCTATCTGAATTACCGTGATTACGTGAACGTATCACCGGGCACGGGCAGCATCTCGATAGACCCGATGCTGTTGCCCGAGGGCGCGCCCGCGCTGTTGCCGTGGTGGCGCGGCAAACTCGAGGTCGTGGGCGACGCTTTGCTCGATCCATTCGGCCGCAACCAGCTCAACCCCATGCGCGACAAGGCCAACAGGCACTTCATCGAGGTGCCTTACACGTCTACCGATTACGAACTCGAAGGGCGGCCAGACAGGGAGAGTGACACTGCGCATGTCCAGGGCACCGGTCGATGGAGTGAGACTCCCCGCCTGCCCGACATTGGAGCCGACGAGATCCTCGGTGGCGAGGGTGTTCCCCCCGAAGGCTACATCTGGTACTACGCCGAAGTCGTGCCCAATCCCGTGCCTGCCATGGGGCCGCGCGAATTGCAGGTCCAGATCCGTGTATCCGGATTCGTGCCGTGGAATTTGACGGCTTTCATCGTGCCGCAGGGGGTTGATTTCCGGTATGGAAATCTACTTGATCCCTTCCTGCTCGAACAGTGCATCGAGATCGAGCTCGAGGATTACGGCGGTGGCATCTATTTCGGCACCAACGTTTTCCCCATCGAGACCTTTCTCGAGCCGCACGGGAATGTGCCAGACGGCCATGCAGCCATTATCCTGCCGCTGGATCTTAACGGCGATGGCTTCATCGACGAGTTCCTGGGCGATGACCCCGTGGACCTGACGCACGCGGTGCGGATCATCGATCAGGCTGTTACCGGCCGCCATTTCCTGATCGATACGGTGCCGCCGAGACCGGTGTTGACCCTTGCGCCCGCGGAACCGGTCAACATCATGAACCTCAACAACCTGGCCGGGCCGTATGCGGCCCAGGGGATTACACTGCCCGGTGTGAACCATCCGTATCCGGGGGTAACAGTGCCTCCAGATTGGCGACCGTTAACTGAGCCTTCGCCGTCCGGCGGGCCGTTTGATCAGCGCCTTCAGGACAGCCCGGTGTTTCCGCCCTCACCGCCGTTGCGCGACGGTATGCAGACGTTTTTCAATGTCGGGTCACTGTCGAACAATTATCCCGCCGAACTTGTTCTGGATCTCACCATCGGTTTGGGTGATGTCGGCGATGTGTTGCCCGATTACACGTTGGTGTTTGTCGACGAACCGCCGTTCGACGAAGACGGCAACTTTATTACGGGTACCGACTACTGGACGAGCGAAATCACACGCGAGGCGTCGGGTTTCCCTGAAACTCTCGCGCCCGTCCTGGTTGGCGATCATACGTTGCCGCCGGCGATGGTGGCCTTCAGCGGCGACAGCACCTATGTGCCGCCCATTGGCGACATGACCTACACCTACGAGGTCCATTCGCAGTTGCCGCCGTACGATCTTGCCAATACGCAGGGACCGGCAACGGTGAACTTCGGATTTGACCGGGATGTGCCCAATGCGCCGTATTTCGATTATGGAAACAATGTCTTGGCGCCGCAATGGGAGCTTGTCGTGCCGTATGCGGAGGTTCTGGGCGGCGATTCACTGCACATGGGCATGCGGTTTGTCGCGATGGACCGGGCGGGCAATGTGACCCGGCTGACCTACGACTTCGGTGATGCGCTCAACAATCTGCATGTGTGGTGGATGACCGAGGCCGAGACCATCATCCAGCCCGAGATTGACGGCGAAGAAATTGCCGTGCTGCCGTTCTACTGGTACCTCGATCGGCCCACCGCGCAAGACCCCCATGCGCAGGACGCCGAGGTCCAGCCGCGGTTTATCTGGCGGTTGTGGGCGAGCGATATTCTGGGAGGTCCCTACGTCCCCTATAATGCTTGGAGTTCGTGGAACACTGAAACTCGACTGGAGAATCTGGTCCCCAATCTGGCGAACGAATTGCGAACGTTCCTTCAAACGAGCGGTCTGAGCGAAGCGTGGTTCATGCTGGTGGTCATTGGCGTAGACGAAGCGGGCAACTATGAGCAGTGGCCGGTCACCGATCTGGGTGCGGATCTCTCTCAAATCACCCCCATGGCTCGCACTCGGAAAAACTGGCTGCGTTTCAACATGAGCCTGGCCGGCGGCGACCTCAACACCACCATCACCCACGAGCTGTGGCATAACACGGGTGATTTGGGCCAGCTTGGCGATCCCGGCGATGTGAGCCATGGCGCTGCCGGCATTATCGGGGTGCATCCGCAGAGTCCCGATCCGCGCGTCGAGGGCTTGTTCCATATCGGGGTGGTGTTCCCGCCGGGGTTTACAGGGACGGCAAATGTCGAGTGGACCCTCCAGCGCGATGGTGAAGAGATTTATGACGGTGTGGTCCCCGAAACCTACACGCCGGCAGCACCTGTCCATAGGCTTCAGCTTCCGTTTGATATCCCTGCAGGTGCTTTCTTCGACGACTTCGCAGTCGGTCAGGACTCGGTGTCGTATGTGCTGAGCGCCCGGGCCGTCTGGGCGGGTGGCAGCGAGGTGGACCCGACGCCCGCGACGGTTCGTTTCCGGGTGGTGCGCGACGGTGTCGAGGAATACATCGGGCGTGAGCGCCAGCGCGGCAAACAGCAGATTATCCTGAGAGAACACTAGCGCCTCCATTGCATGACCAGCAGCCTCGCCGGCCGTGCCGGGGGTAGCGCAGGCGTCTGGTCTGCATGCTTGACTTGGCACGGTCGTCTCGCCTGTGGAGTGCGGCAAGATGCCGCATCTACTCTTTGCGCAGGCGTCTCGCCTGCATGCTTGACTTGGCGGTCGTCTCGCCCGTGGAATGCGGCAAGATGCCGCATCTACTCTTTGCGCAGGCGTCTGGTCTGCATGCTTGAGTTGGCGGTCGTCTCGCCCGTGGAATG
>SLSB01000671.1 GCA_007130675.1 Candidatus Hydrogenedentota bacterium
CAGCGCCAACGGAATCATGAATTCATCCATTTTGATCTGCAGCCCAAACTGGCTGTTTTCAAGGTTAAGTTAGCGCTTATGGGGTTGCCACCCGGGGCTACGCTATGGCGTGCCTTCGGTACTCGAGAAAAAGTGCTGAGTCATCGCGGAAACAATCAATCGGCAGACACGTGTGTCGCGTGAGTCTGGTGACCCGGATTGGCGCTTATAGAACCGGACGATAACGTGATGGGCCTGGCCGGGACTGTCTTTTTGGGATCAGTCGGGCGGGATTTCGGGTTGGGGCGGGGGCGGCGCCTTGGAAACGGCAACCGCCACCGGTTTTCTGACAAAATATCCCGACACCACGATAGAGATGACCCCGGCCAGTGCGTTGCCGGCCGCCATGCCCGCGAACAGGCCCGGCGCACCAAGCACGTGCGCGCCGAGCATCGCAAGCGGCACATACAGCGCAAACATGCGCAGGGCCATCAAAACCGTCGAGACGACCGCGCGGTGGATGGCGTTTAGAATCGAACTCATGAAGATGAAGGCGTTCTGCAGCGCATACCCCAGCGGCACAATGCGCAAGTAGAATAGAATCTCGCGCCGCACCGCGTCTTCCGTGCTGAAAACCGAGGCAATGTAGGGAGCAGCCACCCACAAGGCCACGAGGCATATTCCGCCCCAGGCAAAACCAAACTGGATACTATGGCGTTTGCCGAGACGCGCCCGCTGGTATTTGCGCGCGCCCCAGTTCTGGCCCACAAAGGGCACCAGCGATGCAGCCAGCGCAAATACGGGGATCGAGGTGAATGCAGAAACGCGCATCCCCGCCCCGAGCGCGGCAACCACCTCGTTGCCAAGGCGCGCGGCGATCGCCGTGATGAAAAGGTTAGACAGGGGCACCATGATGTTGGTCGCGCTGGCCGGCACGCCGATGGCCAGAATGGCGCGCCACGATTGCAAAATGTCGCGAAATGACGGGCGGGCAAATGCCAGCATCCGCTCGCGAAAGTGTAAGAAACCCAGGGCGGCCACACACGCCACGATACGGCCGATCACGCTTGCCAGAGCCGCGCCCGCCACCTCGAGGCGCGGGAATCCGAACAAACCGAATATCAATATCGGGTCGACCACAAGATTGACCAGGGCCGCGACGATCATAATGGCGCTCGGGGTTACCGTGTCGCCCGTCCCCCGAAGGGCGTTGTTGCCGATTATCGGAATGACCACAAACGCGATCCCGAGGTATGTAATAGACATGTACTCGCGCACGAGGCGCAGCGTCTCGCCCCGCGCGCCCAGCGCCGTAAACACCGGGTCAATGGTCAAATACCCGCCAATCGAGACCACCACGATTACGATCACGGAGAGGATCAGGCTATCGGTGGTGTAGCGCCGCACCAGATGCTGGTCGCCCCGGCCGATGGCTTGCGAGACCACGGCGCTCGTGCCCGTGCCCAAGCCCATCGTGATGCTGTTGATCACAAAGACCACCGGAAACGTAAACCCGAGCGCCGCCAGCGCGTCTGTGCCCAGTTGCGCGACGAAAAATGTATCGGCAAGGCTGAACGAAATCAGCGCAAACAACCCGACCGACATCGGCGCGGCCAACTTGAACAGCGTGGCCGGGATCGTTCCGTTTGTGAGTGTTGCTTCGCGGTTCTTGTGCATGCGGTGCTGAACAGCGCCTCTCTAAAACCCGGCGTGACATTTCGAGCCACCGCGCGCATCAGTCGCTGCGGCGCCCCACTGTGCCACAAACCTGAATAGTACCAGAAATGCCCGCCCGCCCGCAGAAGACGCTGTTCGAGGTGCTGTTCGAGGTTGCACGCGGATGCGCGGTGTGCCAAGATGGGCGGGTTGGCGCAGCAAGACACGAGGAGGTGTGGGACGATGATTTCACGGCGTGCTTTTCTGGGGTGTGTGTGTGGCGGCACGTTGGCGGCCTTGGCGGCTGCACGGCCCTGGGGGGCTCGGCGGGCTCATGGTGCAACGGCGCAACGGCCCAACATCGTGTGGATCTACAGCGACGATCACGCCGAAAACGCGATCAGCGCTTACGGCAGCCGCCTGGCCGAGGTCGCGCCCACACCAAACATCGACCGCATCGCGCGCGAGGGCATCCTGTTTCGCAACAGTTTCGTGACAAACTCGATCTGTGCCCCGTGCCGCGCGGTGGTGCTCACCGGCAAACACAGCCACATCAATGGGGTCATCCGAAACGGGATTCGTTTCGACGGTGCGCAGCAGACCTTCCCGAAACTCTTGCGGGAGGCGGGATATCAGACCGCCCTCTTTGGCAAATGGCATCTTGGCTCGGAGCCGACCGGCTTTGACGCGTGGGACATCCTGCCCGGGCAGGGGCATTACTACAATCCGGATTTTATCACGCCCGACGGCCGCGTCCAGCGGGAGGGCTACGTGACCGACATCATCACCGATCTGTCGCTCGATTGGCTCGAGAACGAGCGCGATCCCGAGAAGCCGTTTATGATCATGATTCAACACAAAGCGCCCCACCGCGAATGGGAACCCGGGCCTGACCATCTCACCACATACGACGACGTCAAGATTCCCGAACCCCACAATCTCTTCGACGATTACTCGGGACGCGGCACCGCCGCTCGAGAACAGGACATGTCTATCGCCGAGACCATGCGCCTCGGGGCCGACCTCAAGGTCTGGGAGACCGTCGAGGAAGACGACCTGGTCAAACAGCGCACCTACGGCCGCATGAACGATGAGCAGCGGGCAAAGTGGGATGCCGCATACGGACCGAAAAATCAGGCGTTTCTCGAAGCCAATCTCGAGGGCGACGACCTCGTGCGCTGGAAGTATCAGCGGTATCTCAAGGATTATATGCGTTGCATCGCCTCGATCGACGACAATGTCGGCCGCGTGCTGGACTATCTCGAGGCCAACGGACTCGACCAGAACACCGTATTTTTCTATTCATCGGATCAGAGTTTCTACCTGGGCGAGCACGGCTGGTTCGACAAACGGTTCATCTACGAGGAATCGCTGCGCACGCCGCTCGTGGCCAAGTGGCCCGGCGTCATCGAACCCGGCTCCGAGACCGAGCTGATGGTGCAGAACCTCGATTGCGCTCAGACGTTCCTCGACATCGCAGGGGTGCCGTTGCCCGGCGACATGCAGGGCCGGAGCCTTTTACCGTTGTTGCGGGGAGAGCAGCCGGAAGCCTGGCGCAACTCGATTTATTACCACTACTACGAAGGCGAGGGCAGGGTCCACAACGTCTACAAGCACTATGGGGTGCGGACGGATCGCTACAAACTCGTGCATTTCTACACGCTCGATGAATGGGAGTTCTACGACCTCGAGACCGATCCCCACGAAATGCGCAGCGAATACGACAATCCCGCATACGCCGAACAGATCGCCGCGCTGCACACCGAACTTGACCGCCTGCGCGAGCACTACCGCGTGCCCGAAGACCCGCCGCCCGAGCAGGCGTGAGCCACAACCATGAGCAGCGCACACACAGGCACCGGGCAAACCGCGGGCTATCAGTTCAAGCATCCTCGGGGTGTGATCCACGGATGGTTTTCATCCGAAGGCTTATACTCGCTGGAATTGCCAACAGCGGAGAAGGAACACGCACCACACGTCAAGGTTCTGCACTCGTCGATAAATGACGGCCGGGTGCGCAACCTTCACGCCGCTCTCGAGCGCTATTTCTCAGGACAGCCCGAGTCCTTCGAGAATATCCCGCTCGATTTCGGCACGTGCACTGCATTCCGTTTCAGAGTGTGGACCGCGCTCCGCGAGATTTCCTGGGGGCACACGGCTACCTACGGCGAACTGTCCGAACGCCTTGGATACGGCACGCGCGCATCCCGGGCCGTCGGACAGGCCCTTCATCACAATCCCCTGCCCATCGTGGTGCCGTGTCACCGCATTCTCGCCCACAACGGCCTCGGGGGCTTTGGCGCGGGCCTCGACTGGAAACGCGAACTGCTGTGCCTCGAAGGCGTGGATGTCTGATCTGCCGACAGCAGCGATGAGATCACGCCACATAGAAGCGCAGGCCTTTCGCCAGGATTTAGGTATGTGATCCTGGCTCACCTATCTGGTGAAAGATGGAGAGTTTCTCTATCGCGTAACGATTGCGCAGCAGAAGTCCATCGGGATGGCTCGAATACGTATGTTACCCGTAAGCGTCCGGTGAAGTGCCTCTTCCGTTACACCGCGCGAAAATGTAGCGTCCGGCCTTGTGCCGGACGTCTGGTGGACCGGACGTCCGGCACAAGGCCGGACGCTACATGGGGAACGCATATCGTAATCGTCTACGACGAGAACTCGTTCTTGCCGGGGTATAGACAATTTCTCACAGGGTGAGAAGGCAGGTTCTCCTGCACGTTTCGAGACCATACGTGAAGGAGCTTCGCATGAGCCTCTTCAACTGTTTTTTCAAGGATCACAGACGTGGCTTGCTCCGCACCTTACTCTCCCGCGGGTTCCGCGGTGATGACCTGGTCCATGTCGTACACCGCATGGATGCGGTGGCCGGGCGGCACAACGAGAAAATCCGCTTCGGGCCATTCCCCGGATAACAGCATCTCGATAAGGCGCAAACTGCCGGGGATCTTTTTGACCGGCAGATTGCTGGCCGCGGCGGCCACGCGGATGGCCTCGAGTACGGATTCGACCCGCGTCTCGGGCACGTCGATGAGAAACAACTCGTCGGGCGTGTGACTGGCACGCAATGCCTCCGCGACGTATTGGGCATTTTCTTCGCCGTACTGCTCGACCAGAGTCTGGTAATCCACCCCGCCCGAAAGGTAATCGCGGGTGCTCTCGTCGGCGATAACCGTGTCGCCCCGTTCGGAATAGCCTACCGATGCCCATGTCTGACTCGGGCACGCCCCGAAATGCTCGGAAAAGGCCGCTTTCGAACCGAGAAACAGCGTTGTGCAATCATGGGCGCGCGGGACCACCACCGGTACATCCCGCGCCTGCAACCCCGTGATAGCGTTGCCGCACAGACCGTAA
>SLSB01000174.1 GCA_007130675.1 Candidatus Hydrogenedentota bacterium
GCAGGAGCCGGTATAATTGGGCTTCCGCGTGTCATTGCTCAGGAGATTGCGCCCCAATGAGTCTGGTCCGTTTGGAAAAGGTATCGAAATCGTACGACGGGGTTCCGTTGCTCGATGATGTCGATTTTCGCGTCGAGGAAGGCGAGAAGATCGGTCTGATCGGGCGAAATGGGACGGGTAAGACCACCGTTTTCCGATTGATAACGGGCGAGTTGGAGCCCACATCCGGCTCGATAGAGCGCATGCGGCGGGCCAAGTTGGGGTGCCTTGCTCAAATGCCCAACTTCCCCCCCGGGGAGACCATCCACCAGGCGGTCATG
The DNA here is from genome assembly GCA_007130675.1 of Candidatus Hydrogenedentota bacterium. GTDB lineage: Bacteria > Hydrogenedentota > Hydrogenedentia > Hydrogenedentales > SLHB01 > UBA2224. The sequence continues at coordinate 321 of SLSB01000174.1, forward strand.
CGCTCGTTCGCAGGACTTATCGCGCAGGAAGAGCGCCTGACCGTCCTCGAGCACCGTTTGGCCCAAGGCGACCACGAGGTCATGGAGGCCTACAGCCGCCTGCAAGACGAGTTTCGGCTGCACGGCGGTTACGAGTTCCGGGCGCGGATTCGCAGTGTGCTGTTCGGGCTGGGGTTCCGCGAAGACGAGTTCGAGTTGCCGGTGACGGCTCTGAGCGGCGGACAGCGCACGCGCCTGATGCTTGCCTTGGTTTTGCTGGAGGACGCGGATCTCATCCTCCTCGATGAACCGGAAAACCATCTCGATATCGCGGCGCGGGAATGGCTCGAGGGGTTTCTGAGCGACTCGCCGAAGGCTTTCGTGATCATCTCGCATGATCGGCGCACGCTTGACGCCGTGGTCAAGCGTATCGACGAAATCGAGCGCGGCGAGGTGCGCAGTTACGGCGGTGACTATACGTTCTACCAGAAGCAGAAAGCGCTGTTGCGCGAACAGCACGAGAAGGCCTACCAGAAACAGCAGGAGTTCATCGAAAAGGAACAGAAGTGGATCGACCGGTTCCGCTACAAGAACACCAAGGCCAGCCAGGTGCAGAGCCGCATCAAGCGGCTCGAGAAACTCGAGCGGGTCGAAGCGCCCCCGCCCGAGGGCAGATCGGCGGCGTTTCGCTTCGGCAGTGTGGTGCGCACTGGTGAAGTCGTTATCGAAGCCCACGATCTGGCCATGCGGTACGGGCCCCTGACCTTGTATGAGCACTTGTCGTTTGAAGTCAAGCGCGGTGAGCGCATCGGCATTATCGGCCCGAACGGGTGCGGCAAGACCACCCTGCTCCGCCATATTGCGGGCCGCCTGCCGGACGGCGAGGGCAATGTGCGCCTGGGACACAAGGTGCGGGCCGGCTTTTACGAACAACACCACGACGGACTCAATCGCGCCATCGATATCTTCGAGGAAATGCGCAACACGCGGCCGGATTGGACACCCGAGCAGGTGCGGTCGTATATGGGGCGTTTTTTGTTTGTGGGTGACGAGGTGTTCAAGCCGGTGTCGGCCTTGAGCGGCGGCGAATCGAGCCGGGTGGCCATCGCGAAACTCATCGCGCGCGAGCCGAACGTACTTCTCCTCGACGAGCCGACCAACCATCTCGATATCGCGTCGCGCGAGGCCCTCGAGGAGGCCCTCGCGCACTATCCCGGTACGCTCGTGATGGTCTCGCATGACCGAACGCTCATCGACAAGATGGTGGACCGCCTGATAGTCTTCGAGAAGGACCGGGCCTTCCTGCATCTGGGCAATTACACCGACTACCGCGAACAACGCGAGCGCCAGGCCGGCGCCGCCGAGGAAAAGAACGAAGACCCGCTCAAAATCCGCAGGGTCGAGCGCCGGAAACGCGACAAGGCCGAGGAACGCGAGCGGCGGCGGCGAAAAAAGGACCTGGATGAACTCGAGGGGCGCATCGAGGCCATGGAAGAGACCATCGAAGATCTCGAGGAGCGGTTCGCGCAAATGGATCCGGCTGATCACGAACAACAACGCCTATTGAAAGAAGAATACGACGGATTGAAAACCGATCTGTCGGTGTTGTATAGCGAATGGGAAGAACTCACGGAAGAACTTGCGGGGACTTGAGAAACAGGTCTCTCAATCACTTTAACGACAACCAGGAGTATGTCATGTTTGCACGTTCGAGCTGGCTTGTTTGGGCGATCGTTTTCACCATGGCCTCGGCGTACGCGGCGCCGGCTGGGGCCGTTGCGTTCCCGGGGGGGAGCGTAGCGTTCGATGGAACCACGGTGTTCGAAGTGCCCACGGAGGACGTCCCCATCAATCCGCGGGCCTTGACCGTCATGGCTTGGGTCAATCTCGAGGCAACAGCCGACTCGCAAGTGTTTCTCAACAGCGGCGCGGCCAATATGGCGTTCACATTCTACCTCTTCGACGGCAATGTGCGGATGTTGGTCAAAAACCGCGCGGACGGCTACGCCCATGCTATTGCCCCGCCCCCTGAACCAGGCGAATGGACCCACTACACGGGGACCTACGACGGCGAGACGATTGCCGTCTATATGAACGGCGAATTGCAGCGCACGCGCGAGGCGCCCGGCGAGGTCATGGGGTTTGGCGAAGTGATTACGATCGGAGGATTGGCTTACCGAAAGCGGATCGTGAAAGGGGGGCTGGCCGATCTCCGCGTGTATGACCGTGTATTGTCGGGAGAGGAAATCGCCGCCGCCGCCTCAGGCAGCGTGACACCTCCGCCTACCGTGCAGTGGACCGCTGCCGGGTACGGCGGCGAGACATGGGCCAGTGCCGACGGCGCGGCCGTGGGGAGACCAATGGAAAAGCCTCAAGTGCTGCTCAACAGACGCGAAGACGGCTACCGCGGCATCTGGTACTACAACCAGCCGTCGGACGACGAATATGTCTACAAGTACAGCGGCGGACTGGGCACCTATTGCGCCAAGCATATCCCATTTGCGTGGTATGCGCCGGAGGTCAATAAGACCTTCTTCACCTACGGCGGCGCCTACAGAGACGCCAACCGACTGATCCACATGGTTTCGTACTACGACCATGAAACCGGCGAGGTGCCGAGGCCGTTGCTGTTGCTCGACAAACAGACCAGCAACGCACACGACAATCCGGTGATCAACATTGACCCCGAGGGCCATATCTGGATCTTCTCGAGCAGCCACGGCACCTCGCGCCCATCTTACATATCGAAGAGCGTCGAGCCGCATTCCATCGAAGCCTTCGAACTGATGTGGGAAGACAACTTCTCGTATCCGCAGCCGTGGCCGATTCCCGGCAAGGGCTGGTTGTTTATGCATACCCACTACACCGGCGGCCGGGCAATTTGCATGTCCACCAGCGAAGACGGCGCCAACTGGTCCGAGCGGCGATTCCTCTCGCGCATGGGACGTGGCCACTACCAGATCACCAATGTCTTCGGCCAAAAGGTCGGCAGCGCATACAACTATCATCCGACCGAGACTGGCCTGAACTGGCGCACCAACCTTTATTACATGGAATCGGATGATTTCGGTGAAACATGGAAGACCGTCGACGGGCAAGTCCTCGAGCCGATCCTTACCGACCCCGACAGTCCCTGCCGCGTCGAGGAATACGAATCCAAGGGGTTGATCGTGTATATGAAGGACATCACGTTTGACTCGTCCGGTCGGCCGATCATTCTCTACCTCACCAGCCTGGGTTACGAGTCAGGGCCTAAGAATATGCCCCGCACGTGGACCATCGCGCGATGGACGGGCGAGGAGTGGCTGATCCTGCCGTCGGGCATTGTCTCGGACAACAATTACGATGTCGGGTCGTTGTACATCGAATCGGATACCCAATGGCGGCTCATCGCACCGACCGAGGTCGGCCCGCAGCCCTACAACCCCGGTGGCGAAATCGCCATGTGGCTGACCGAGGACGAAGGCAAGACATGGTCCATGGTCAAGCAGATGACGAGGAACAGTATCTACAACCACACCTACGTGCGGCGTCCGATCAACGCCCACCCCGATTTCTACGGGTTCTGGGCAGACGGCCACGGCCGCGAACCGTCGATCTCGCGCCTGTATTTCTGCAACAAGGACGGCGACGTGTTCCGCTTGCCGTTTGATATGGACGGCGAGACCGCGAAACCCGAGTTGATCGAGCCGTGAGGCAAGACGCCCGAACACGGACGAGTAGCGCAAGCGTCTGGCCTGTATCGGATCCTCCCGGCGACACTTGCAGGCGAGACGCCTGCGCTGCAACGGGCAAGAAATCGCATGGCCGCGAAAACCTGGGGACAGTCCCGTCGCGCCGCTTGCGTCACGCGGCCTGCGTGATTGGTACAGTCCCCGTTTTTCGCCTTCTTCCCCGCGCTCCCCGGCGAAACCGGGGCGATAGATATTTGAGGCGCAAGTCGATATAGTGGCGAGACTACGTGTTTTGGCTGAAATTCTCCGAGGGCTGGGGCGGTGCGTCAAGGGAATCAGGAGGAACTCGTCATGAAGAAGAAATCACCTGATAGCAAATCGAAGCGAAACGAACCCGCGGGCTGCCCGTTGGGCCGGCGGCAATTCCTCGCCCGGCTGGGCTTGGCGGGCGGCACGGCGATGGCGCTTAACACCGGTGTGTTCCGATGGAGTACGCGCTCGGTTATGGGCATGCCCAAAGTGCCGGGCGACGGACCCGAGAAACCGCGCATCATGGTGGGGTTTGCCCGGCCCGATTTCAACCGCTACAACCTCTGGCCCGGCGCGGGGTTTCCCCTCGACGAAAACCAGAAGCTGTTTACCGACATCATCGAGAAGGCCGCAGATGAGCTGGGGGTAACGCTCCTCATCGAACGCGAGCCTTTGAAAGACAACGCGGCCATGGACGCCTTCCTCGAGAAATGGGGCGGCGAGGCGGATGGCGCGCTCGTTACCCAGATGGGCCGCGAGCAACGCCGCGCTGCCGTCGGCCATTTTCTGGACGCGCGTCCCGAGGGATTGCCGGCGGTCATCTTCGGGCCGCAGGGCACCCGCACGTGGCGCATCGAGGAACGGCCGGGTTCGTTTATCGGCACGACGGACAATCCGCAGTGGCTGGCCACGGCGTTGCGCATGCTCAAGGCGCGCTGGCAGATGGCAAACACACGTCTGGCGGTTATTGCGGGCGACCAGGAACGCGA
>SLSB01000148.1 GCA_007130675.1 Candidatus Hydrogenedentota bacterium
CCACCGAGTTCATGCGGGACCACTCGCTGGACCCCGACGTGGTCATGTATGACTTTCTGCAGGGATATTATGAAGATGCGGCGCCGTACATCTACCGCTACGCCAAAATGCTTCAGCACAAGGTCGATAGCGAAGATATCCACATGCACCTCTACACCAATCCGGGGCAGGGGTATCTGCCTGATGAGATCATCGCGGCCGGCGAAAAACTGTTTGACTTGGCCGAAGAAGCTGTCGCGGGCAACGAAGAACTGCTCGAGCGCGTGCGGGTCTGCCGCATGCCCCTCGTGTATGCACGCTGGTTCCCGCGAAACGGCTATACGATCGAGGACGGCAGACTCATCTTTCTTGGAGATCTGGCCAAACCTGACGAATCAATGGAGTTTGCCAACCGGATGGCCGCCCATGGCTTCCGGAATATCCGCGAATGGGGCGGGAGTCCACAGGATTTGCCCTTGTATTCCGCGGTGTTGAACACCCCCCTTCCACTGCCATCCATTGAAAACGAGCATCTTACGGTAGAAGTGGCGCCGTTCATGGGCGGACGGGCGTTGCGCATCATCCACAACGCCACAGGAGAATCTGTCACGGCATACAACGTCGTGCAGAATCTTATGTTCCCCTTCGGCGGCGGCGAAGACACCCGTGTCGGCGTACTTTTCGCTGTCCACGAAAGCGGGCCGATGGAGCAGGCCGAGGTGATAAACGCCGAGGCAGACGAGATCACGCTCAAATTGCGGGCGCGGGGATTCGACATCACCCGGCACATAGCCCTGGCGCCCGACAGGCCTGCCGTGATCTTTACGATCACCGTAGCCAATCCCGGCGATGCGCCAAGCACCACGCGCGTGAAAAGCCATATCGAATACGACCTCGGCGGATTGAACACGACCCGTGTGGCCTTCGAGGATGTCACCGGCGAAAATATCGAAATGGACATGGCGCCCGTGATCGCCGGAATGCGCGAGGGGGTGATGTTCCATGCAGAGACGGAGACACTGCCTGCGGGCGAATGGACATTCTCGGGCGCGAAAGACGTCAAGGTCATTCAACGGTTCGACGCCGAGACTATCGATCTGGCTTGGCTGTACGCCTACCCCGAGGAACTTGAGGCTCTCGAGGCCGAAATCTGGCGCATCGAAGAGACCATTCCCCCCGGCGAAAGCGTCACCCTGCAGCACGAACTCGAGATCCTGCCTGTCAATTAAACGTGGCACAATAAACGGCAAGGAAACGCCAGAGGAGACGTATCTTATGAAACGGCTATTGGTCATATCCTGTATTGCGTTGCTGACCGTGTTTGTCCTGGTCTCGTGCAGCCCGGACCCCGGCGTACAGCCGCCCCCCGAATTCGAACCATCGCCGGAACCTATCCCGGAGCCAGAAACCCTCCCCGTACCCGAGCCTGAACCCGAACCCGAGCCGGATCCTTTGGCCGGAGTGGTTCCGGATGTCGAGATCCCGGAAGTCCCGGGTCCCGCCACAGACGGGCTCGTCCTGGCTGAAAACGCAATGAGCAGCTATCTCATAGTTCTCGAGCCCGATGCGAGCCCGTCCGAGCACTACGCGGCCCAGGAAATCCAAACGCATTTCGCGGCCTGCACGGGCGTGGAGTTGCCCATCGTCGAAGGCCAACCCGATGATGACGCTCCGATGATCGTGCTGGGTTCCGGCCCGATTGCCGAAAGTCTGGGTGTCAATCCGAGTCCCGAGGACCTTGGCGACCAGGGCTACGTTATGGTGACCGTGGACGAGCATGTGGTGATCGCGGGGTCGCCGGCGGCTGGTACGCTGTATGGCGCGCGCGCCTTTCTCGAGGATGACTTGGGCGTGCGTTGGTATGCGCCGGGCGTGACCCGAACACCCGAGCTCGAAACGGCCTATGCACGAATTCGCACCGACACCGAGGTGGTTCAACCTTCGTTCAGATGGCGGCTTACCAGCTATAACTGGCCCGGAGGCGATGCCGAGTTCCGCGCGCGCCGGGGTCTCAACAACGGCACCCGCGGCCCCGACCATGAACTGGGAATCCACTATGCCCATGACGGCCGGTGCCACACGTATTTCCGCTACATCCATCCGCGGGATTATTTTGACGAGCACCCCGAGTATTTCTCCGAGATCGGCGGCCAGCGCGTGCGCGATGAAACACAACTTTGCCTGACCAATCCCGACGTACTCGAGATCGTGACGGAGAAAATGCTGGCGCGCATCCGGGAACGTCCCGAGTACGAACAGCAGAATTTCTCGCAGGAAGACTGGTATTCGTACTGCGAATGTTCGGAATGCTCGGCCATGAACGAAGAACTCGGCACGGCGGGCGGCACGCAATTCTGGTTCGTCAACGAGTTGGCGGAACGCATCTCGGAGGAATTCCCCGACGTCAAGATCGGCACCCTCGCATATATGTACACCGAGGAACCGCCTAAGGATATGGTGATGCATCCCAACGTGGCGGTGTGGCTGTGTCACATGTTCCCGAGCTGCCAGAGCCATCCCATCGCCACGTGTGAGAAGAACGCCGAGTTCCGCCGACGCGCGGAACGATGGGCCGAGATCTGCGACCACCTGTACATCTGGTATTACATCGTCAATTTCGCCCACTATTACAACCCCTACCCCAATTTCGGCGCGATGGCCGCCGACTACAAGTTCTTCGAACGCATCGGCGTCGAGGGCGTTTACTCGCAAGCCATGAGCCACGGCGGCGGCGGCGGAGAGTTCAGCCTGCTGCGCGGCTACTACGCCACCGAGTTCATGCGGGACCATTCGCTGGACCCCGACGTGGTCATGTATGACTTTCTGCAGGGATATTATGAAGATGCCGCGCCGTACATCTACCGCTACGCCAAGATGCTTCAGCACAAGGTCGATAGCGAAGATATCCACATGCACCTCTACACCAACCCGGGGCAGGGGTATCTCCCTGACGAGATCGTCGCGGCCGGCGAAAAACTGTTTGACCTCGCCGAAGAAGCCGTCGCGGGCAACGAAGAGCTGCTCGAGCGCGTGCGCGTTTGCCGCATGCCCCTCGTGTATGCACGCTGGTTCCCGCGAAACGGCTACACGATCGAGGACGGCAGACTCATCGTCCTCGGAGATCTGGCCAAACCGGATGAAATGATGGAATTTGCCGACCGGATGGCCGCCCACGGTTTTCAGAATATCCGCGAATGGGGCGGGAGTCCGCAGGATTTGCCCATGTATGCCGCGGTGTTGAACACCCCCCTTCCGCTGCCTTCCATTGAAAACGAACATCTCACGGTAGAAGTCGCGCCGTTCATGGGCGGAAGGGCGTTGCGCATCATCCACAACGCCACCGGAGAATGCGTCACCGCCTACAACGTCATTCAGAATCTCATGTTCCCCTTCGGCGGGGGCGAAGATACCCGTGTCGGCGGCATTTTCGCCGTCCACCAAGGCGGGCCGATGGAGCAGGCTGAGGTGGTAAATGCCGAGGCTGACGAGATCACCCTCAAATTTCAGGCGCGCGGATTTAATATCACCCGGCACATTGCACTCGCACCCGACAGGCCCGCCGTGATCTTTAACATCACCGTCGCCAATCCCGGCGATGCGCCAAGGACCACGCGCGTGAAGAGTCATATCGAGTATGACCTCGGCGGACTGGATACTATGCGTGTGGCCTTCGAGGATGTTGCCGGTGGAAGCGTGGACATGAACATGGAACCCGTTCTCGCTGAGATGCGCGAGGGGGTGATGTTCCATGCCGAGACGGAGACCCTCCCAGCGGGCGAATGGACATTCTCGGGTGCCAAAGACGTCAAGGTTATTCAACGGTTCGACGCCGAGACTGTCGATCTGGCTTGGGTGTACGCCTACCCCGAGGAACTTGAGGCTCTCGAGGCCGAAATCTGGCGCATCGAGCAGACCATTCCCCCTGGCGAAAGCGTCACCCTGCAGCACGAACTCGAGATCCAGCCCGTCAACTAGGCACGGCACATATCGAGCAACAACATAATCCGCCTGGAACACCCGTTCCAGGCGGACTTGCGCTGTCTTGCGGTTAGCCGGCGATGCGGGTTGAGTTTGTGTTGCGTGAATTTGTGTTGCGTCGCATTTGGCTTTGTTTTCGTGGTAAGATCGCGTTTTGATTTGGAAACGAGGGCGGCAAATGCTTGGATTACGCAGATTAGTGCGCGAAGCGCTCTTGGAAGACGTAGGTCAGGGCGACGTTACCACAAAGTCGACCATTCCCGATGACCTGCGATGCAGCGCACGTGTGTTCGCCAGGCAAGCAGGTGTGTTAAGTGGCATCGAGGCATTTCGTGAGGTATTTGAGGTCCTGAAGGCGAGGGTCGAAAAATGGCACGCACGCAATGACGCAGAGCATTTCTCAGAGGGCGATCTTCTCGGAAGTTTCGAGGCTGATGCCGCAGCTGTGCTCACCGGCGAGCGGGTCGCATTGAATTTCCTGCAGCGGCTGTGCGGCGTGGCCACCCTGACCCAACAGTACGTCGAGGCGGTCAAGGGTCTCGATGCCCGGATATGCGACACCCGAAAAACGACGCCTCTCATGCGCACGCTCGAAAAAAAGGCGGTCATGCATGGCGGCGGCGTCAACCACCGCTTCGCCCTGTTTGACGGCGTTCTTATCAAGGAAAACCATGTGGCGGCCGCCGGTGGAGTAGGTGAAGCCGTGCGACGGGCCATTGAAGGCACCCATCATCTCATGAAAATCGGGGTGGAAGTCACTACTATTGACGAGCTGAGCGAGGCTCTCGAGGCAGGCGCCGATTCCGTCTTACTCGACAACATGAGCCTCGATGCCATTTCCGAAGCCGTCAAACTGACAGTGTCCCGCAAGGTCATTCTCGAAGCGAGCGGAAACGTGACCCTCGAGAACGTGCGCGCGATCGCCGAAACGGGGGTACACTACATCTCCGTCGGCGCGCTCACGCATTCTGCGCCTTCGGTGGACCTGTCGCTGCTGCTCGAGAATGCTTAGTCTTCCCTCAGAGGA
>SLSB01000477.1 GCA_007130675.1 Candidatus Hydrogenedentota bacterium
CGGTATCCACGAGCACGGTTCGGATCGCCACGTTGAAACGCGCGCGTTGTCCGGGCGCCAACCAGCCCACGGCCCCGCAATACACGCCCCGGGGATACGGTTCGAGCGCGCGAATGAGCTGCATGGTGCGGATCTTGGGCGCGCCCGTCACGGACCCCGATGGAAAGAGCGCCGCCAGAATGTCCGCCGTCGCCGCATGGGTCTCGGAGTGAATGACCGAGGTCATCTGCCAGACCGTGTCGTAGCGCTCGGCGGCGAACAGCTCGGCGGCCTCGACCGACCCGGTCGTGCTGATGCGGCCCATGTCGTTGCGTAGGAGGTCGACAATCATCAGGTTTTCGGCGCGTTCTTTCTCGCTCGATGTGAGTTCCTCGGCAAACGCGCGGTCTTCCTGGCTCGAGCGTCCGCGCGGCCGGGTGCCTTTCATAGGCCGGCACGTCAGCGTGCTGCCGTCGCGCTCGAAGAACAGTTCGGGCGAAAGCGAGAGGACCTTGAACCGGTCCGCGTCAATGTAGCAGGCATATTCGGTGGGCTGGGCGGCAACGAGCGTGTGGAACCAGGTCAACGGGTCGCCGTGAAACTCGGCGCGCATGGGAAAGGTGTAATTGACCTGGTAGGTGTCGCCCGCGGCAATGAATTCGCGAATGCGCGCGATGGTCTCGTGGTAATTCTTTTCCGACACCAGGGGCTGCCACGGTCCGAGTTCGGGTTCGGAACCCGGCTCGGGCGCGACGGAAACGGGCGCGTCGCGGTACAAGCCGAACCACAGCAGCGGCAACGGCCCCGGCGCATGCACATCGAGGGCGGGGTCGAGTCCCGGCGCCGCTTCGTATGCCAGAAACCCCGCCGCATGGCACCCGTTGGCGGTGGCGGCCTCGATTCGGCGCAGCGCGGGCATCACTTCTTCGGGCTCGCGCGCGGTCACAACTTCGAACGGGGTGGAATAGCGCCACGCCGCGCTGCGCGAGTGAAACTCGATGTCGCCCACTTGACTCGATACGGTCACAGGAACCCCTCTTGCTCTGCAGAATGGCTATTTGCCGGATGACGCCTGTGGGAGCCGCTCTTCGGAACCGCCTTCTTCAGGCTGCCAGCGGTACGCCAGCCCGAGATAGTTTAGCAGTTCGTGCTCGACGGCCGTCCACACGCCGATGAAAGGCGGAGCCTGTGCGGCCTCGTAGGCGTCGCGCAGCCCCTCGGGAACGTCCACTCCTTCGAGCACCGATTGCCGAACGGGCACCGAGCCCCGCGACGCGGCTTCGGCCCCTTGCACCGCCGGTCCCGTCAGGAAATCCAGCACGGCCACAATCCCCGCGCGTTTCGCGCGTGCATGGCGGGCGAACACCACCAGCGCCTTGTCTCCGAGGCGCGACACCGGCCCTTCCTCGCCGGGAAGCGGGGCCATGCCCACCGTAAACGCAGCATTCCCCGTGCGGGGGAACCATTCCGACGAGCCCGCCGTCATGGCCACGTTGCCGCGCAGAAACGTCTCGAATGCCCAACCGGGATTCTCGAGCATGCGTGGCGCAACCCGGCCGGTATCGCGCAAGTCGATGAGGAAGTCGAGCGTGCGTATCGCCGGCGGCGCGGTCAGACCGCTCTGATTCAGCTCGCACACCACGCCTCCGGCGGACCACAGCGATTCGACATACGGCAGGTGACCGAGCGCGCCTGGAGCATCCGTGTGTGGCCCGGCATCGCGCAGGTCTGCCCAGGTTTGCGGCGGTTCCGCCACCAGATCGCGGTTAAAATACAGCACGCTGCAAAACCCGTCGGCAGGCAGCGCCCAGACGCGCCCTTGCAGGGTATACGCGGCGCGAACGTGGGGGTGCACATCGTCGAGGACCTTAGGCGTGAGAAACCCGTCCAGCGGCATGAGGTGGCCCGCCTGCGCCAGGCGCGCGGCCCAGGACCGGTCCACCAGCGCGATATCCGGCACATCGCCCGCCGCTATGCTTACAGTCAGTTTCTGAATGGCTACGTGCCATTCGCCAATGAACTGCGCATCGAGCCGTACCTCGGGATGCGCCCGCTCGAACACGGCCCGGACGTCGCGACGGCCCAAGGCCGGGGCAATGATCGGATGCGCGGGATACCACACGGTGATGCGGTCCGGCGTGGCGGGCGTTTGCGAAGGGACGACGGTGATCGCATCCGGCGCGAAGGCCCGCTCTTGCTCGAGAAGACGTGTGATGCGCCCATGCGCCGCGGCCAGGGCCTGTTCGGGCGGCAGCGGGTCTGGCCCGGCAAAGCATCCCGAGACCGCCGCCACAGCCATGAACACAAACGCCCGGCCGATCGGCCGGGCGCAACATTTCGCCAGGTTTCGCAGTAAAGGTATCATCGTGGCGAGCATGCGCCGCTCCACGCCGCAGACCTCATGCGGGCTCCGGGGTCATTCCGCGCATCGTGCCGCACGCGCTGATCGAAAACGGGTCGATGCGCTCGATGGTCTGCTCGCGGCCGGGGCCTACGCTTATCGTACACACCGGCACGCCCAGCAGTTCCTCGATGCGCTCGAAATAGCGTTGGGCTTTCTCGGGCAAGTCGTCCCACGTACGGCATGCGGAGATGTCTTCATTCCAGCCCGGCATGTCTTCATACACTGGCACGGCGTTCTCGAGCGCCTCGAGGCTGGTTGGAAAGTCGTGCGTGACGGACCCGTTGATGTTGTATGCCGTGCAGATGCGAATCGGGTCGACGATGCTGAGGACGTCGGGTTTGGTCATCACGATGGCGGTCATGCCGTTTAGGCGCGCGGCCCGGCGCAACTGGATGGCGTCAAACCACCCGCAGCGCCGCGGCCGGCCCGTGGTCGCCCCGAACTCGTTGCCCTCGCGGCGCAACTGTTCGCCCACTTGATCGGTCAGCTCGGTGGGAAACGGCCCCTCGCCGACACGCGTCGTGTAGGCCTTCACGATGCCGATCACACCGTCGACATTCGTCGGTCCGACGCCCGCCCCCGCACAGACGCCGCCCGAGACCGTGGTCGAGCTGGTGACATAGGGGTAGGTGCCGTGGTCGAGGTCGAGCATCGCGCCCTGAGCGCCCTCGAAGATGATGCGCCGGTCCGCCGCGACGGCGTCATGGACCAGTTTGACGGCATCGGCGACATAAGGGCGCAATTGGCCGGCATATCCGCGGTATTCGTCGAACACCTCGTCGAACTGCAGAGGCGTTTCGCCCAAAACCTTCTCGAGCACGCCATTCTTGTATTCGAGAATGGCTCCGAGTTTCTCTTTGAACACGGCCTCGTTTACCAAATCGCCCATGCGGATGCCCATCCGGTCGGCCTTGTCGGCATAGCAGGGACCAATGCCGCGCCCGGTGGTACCGATGCGGTTCTTGCCGCGAAACCGCTCCTGCGCCTTATCGAGCGCCTTATGGTACGGCATGATCACATGCGCGCAATCGGAGAAGAAGAGCCGCCCCGCAGTGGCATATCCCGCCGCATTCAGGCTATCGAGTTCGTCGATGACCACGGCGGGATCGAGCACCGTGCCGTTACCGACAATGCATACAATGCCCTCGTGCAGGATGCCGCTCGGGATGAGATGGAGAATACTCTGTTTGCCGTCCACCACCACCGTGTGCCCGGCATTGTTGCCGCCTTGGTGGCGCACAACGATCTCGGCGTACTTGGTGAGGTAGTCGACGATCTTACCTTTTCCTTCGTCGCCCCACTGCATGCCGACGATTACATAGGCAGGCATGGTCCGCCTCCTTTTTGGGAACTCAGGCCGCCTGCGCTTATGCCTGGGGCGTCCGCAGGTTGTTCAGGTCCACGCCGGCCTGTTTCATGGCATGTTCCTGCACTTGCTGTGCCCGCGCCACGTAGATGCGCTGCAGCTCTGCCAGAGCATTGGTCAGATGGCCCGCTTCTTCTGCCGTAAGATTGCCTTGGGTCTTCTCGCGCAACATCATGAGCGTGTCAATGACAAACCGCGCCGACGCGATGTCCACATACACTTCTTTCGCGTCTTGCGGCGCGATCACGCCCAGCGCGAGCAGCCCTTGCGTCGCCAGACTGTTTACGAGACCCGTGAAATTGGCCTCGATGGGCTCCCCTTCCTGCGCTTCCGCGGCGGGTTCATCGGGTTTCTCGGCCTTTGGCGCATCGCCCTGTTCTGAAGCAGCCTTCGCAAGAGCCTCTTCCTTCTCGCGGGCCACTTGCGCCTTCCAGTCTTCGTCGATGAAGACTTTCTTCTCTTCGTCGGCCATTGGTGCTTACCTCCTGCGCGTCCCCGGCGAGTTCAGGCCAAGTCCGCGCGCACGTCCGCAGCCCCGAAAACCGGGGCTGCGGCATGCATCCAGCCACTACTCAAACCAGGAAGCGCCATTCGCTAGCTACTTGTTCTTGTGGCGGTTCGCGCGGCGCTTTTTCTTGCGCTTGTGCTTGGCGATTTTCGCGCGACGAACCTTTCGTCCACCAGCCATACGATGGCCTCCTTTCTTCTACGGTGTTGCGCTCCGGCGCATATCGCGGCCGGAACCCTGCTTATTCTTGCAACCACGCCTCGGCCGGAAGGGGATAGTCCCACAGTTCTCCAGGGCCGAAATACAAAGCGATTTCGCGCTCGGCGGTCTCGGCCGCGTCCGAGGCATGCACGATATTCTTCTGCACCGTCAGGCCGAAATCCCCGCGAATGGTGCCGATGTCCGCCTCACGGGAATTGGTGGCGCCGTTGAGCTTGCGCACAACGGCGATGGCCTCTTCGCCTTCCCACACCATCTGGACGGTTGGCCCTGACGTAATGAAATCGACCAGCCCGGGATAGAACGGTTTGCCCTGGTGTTCGGCATAATGCTTCTCGGCCAGCTCGCGGGAGATGATCTGCATCTTGAGCCCGACGAGCTTGAGGCCCTTCGCCTCGTACCGGGCGATCACCTCGCCAATCAGCCGCCGCCCGACCGCATCGGGCTTGATCATCACAAATGTCCGCTCTATCACGCCATCTCCTCAACTGTCATGTACTGGAAG
>SLSB01000284.1 GCA_007130675.1 Candidatus Hydrogenedentota bacterium
GCATTAATCAGAAGATTCAGGAGCAACTGGTTGATCTGGTCCAGATCAACTCTCGTTGGGGCAAGGTTGGCGGCAGGCTCGAATTGCACGCTGATATTCGGGTCAACGCCGAGTGACAACAGCGCGAGGGTTTCGTCGATGACGGCGTTGAGGTCGACCTCTTGCACTTCGGCCTTCTTTCCACGGGCAAACGCGAGCAGTTGCTGAGTGAGTTCAGCGGCGCGCGACGCGGCCGCTTCAATGGATTCGGCATACCGGCCAACATCCGAATCCGGTGCTGAAACCTCGCGCATCAGCGACGCATATCCGAGAACGCCCCCGATAATGTTATTGAAATCGTGCGCAATCCCCCCGGCAAGGCGGCCGAGGCTTTCCATCTTTTGCGACTCGAGGAGACGCGCTTGAAGCGCCTCGCGCTCGGTAACGTCTACCACGATGCACACCGCGCCTGTAATCTCGCCCCGGTCATCTACCATCGGGGAAATGGCGGTGTTACAGACGCGCTCGGCGGTGTCGTGACGGTGCACGACAAGGTTGCGGAACTCGAGCGGGCGGCCCCGCTCGAGAACGTCTTTGGTCAAACGCTCCACAAACTGAACTTCGGGTTCGAGGACGCGGCTGCACGCGTCGCTCAGGGTGGAAAAATCGCAGAGTTTCGCGCCGACAAGCTCTTCCATGCGCGGATTGACCGCGAGAAGCTGCAAATCGCGGCCGATGATAAACATCCCCACCTCGGCGTTGTGCAGGGCGCTGGCCAGCATGTCACGAGAGTGTTTGAGTTTGCGCTCGGCCTCTTTCCGGGCCTCGATGTCGCGCACGACAATGCTGAAGCCCAGCAAGGCGCCGTCATCCTGGAATACCGTGGATACCGAGGCGCTGGCCCAGAAACGCTGGCCGCACTGGGTGCGCGCAGCGGCCTCGATATCACGTAGCGGCCCGCCTTCACGCAGCAGATCGCCGGACAACGACTCGACTTGGCCGCTTTCTTCCGCGAACAGCTCGGCGAGGGGCATGCCGATGGCTTCCGAGGCGTCGAACCCGAACATCTCGCTCGCCCCGTGGTTCCAGGTGCGAATGATGCCCTTGCGATCGCACCCGAAAACGGCCTCGGGCGACATGTCGGCCACGCGCGTCAAGAAAACACTCTTGTCATGCAATTCTTGCAGATGCTGATGGTCGCGCTCGAGATGCTGGTGCAGCTTGGTGACCTCACGCAGCAACGCAAGAAAGGCCAATAAGATACAAATATACCCCACACTTTCCCCAACGCGGAGCGCCAAGTCGCTCCCCCAACCGGCATCGCCCAGAAGGGGCCAGTTTACGATGTGCGGAATTTCATGGGTAAAATCTATGAATCGTGCAAAAACCAGGCAGAGCGAGCCCGCATACAAAAAATACTGCGGGAGGGAATGCGGGACAAGCCTGCGCACGATGAGACATGCGCCCAGCACAAGCAAAGTGGTACCGACAAACTCGAGCAGGTCGCCCCAGAATTGGTTTCCCAGCACCCAATTGGGGTAATATGAGGCGCCGAACAACAGTACGCCCGCCGCCAAAATGGCGTACCTGCCCCTCGAGCTCTTCATAGGTATCCTCCGTAAGCGCGGCACCCCCCGCCGGACCGCGACGTCTCCCACTCCACTTAAGTATAAACACAAAACGCGGGATATGCCAAACGCCAGGGCTGAATCTTTCGCATGGGACAGCGCCTGTGTGCTATATTTGCCGCATTCACCAGTAGGCGCGCTTGCGCCCTGCGCTTGTATGCTGGGGAAGGTCCGCAGTCCGGTGTTGCCGGCAGGGCGCGCAGGCTGGCGAGGTTTCAGGGCCTCATCCCCCCTGCACACAAGGCGGGCTGGAGTGCGTGAACAACGGGCAGAACAACACAAGGGAAGGTAGTCATGTCGAATGAGTTCAAGTTAATCGAGCCGAGATTTGTGCCGCCGCTGGACCCGGGGTTTCGCCCGGCGGTCCTGGCCAACCACGCGTTTGTGAAGGAAGTCGAGGAGTCGGGGGCGGGCGTGCCGCTGGTGCTTGGCCTCGAGCGGTCCGACGGCTCCATTTCGCGTTATGAAACGGTCGCGTATCCCGAGGGACACGAGCGGGCCGAAGCCAATCTCGTGTATGCCGAGCGGCTGGTGAAGTTCCTGCTGTGGCAGCGCGGCGGATGGAAGGTCTATGTGGGCGGACCCAAGAGCGTAGGCGAGTATGTTGCCAAGTGCTACGCGCCGGACGGACCCCGCGCGTTCGACTACCATTTTATGGGCGAAGACGTCTATGAGAAGACCTTCACGGTTGTGGTCTGCGGACCCGGCGACGTGCCCGCCGAGAAAGAAAGCACGCAACCCCTTGGACGCCATCTCGAGGGCTGCCGCATCGGTTTCGACTTGGGCGCATCCGACCGCAAGGTGTCCGCGGTGATTGATGGCGAAGCCATTTTCAGCGAGGAAGTTGTCTGGGAACCCCGCAAGAACACCGATCCGTCGTACCATTACGATGAGATCATGAAAGCGCTCAAGACCGCGGCGTCGAAGATGGAGCGCGTTGACGCGATCGGCGGCAGCTCGGCGGGCGTGTACATCAACGATCGGCCGATGATTGCCTCGCTGTTTCGCGGCGTGCCGAAAGAGAAGTTCGACGGGGTCCGCAGCCTCTTCTTGCGCATACGCGAAGAGATGGGCGTGCCGCTGAACGTCGTGAACGACGGCGAAGTCACCGCCTTGGCGGGTTCGATGTCGCTTGAAGACAACGGCGTGCTCGGCATCGCCCTCGGTTCGAGCGAAGCGGGCGGATACGTCACCATGGACGGCAACATCACCGGCTGGCTCAACGAGCTGGCGTTCTGCCCGGTGGATTACAGCGAGGATGCGCCCGCGGACGAGTGGTCGGGCGATCGAGGCGTGGGCGCGCTGTATTTCTCGCAGCAGTGCGTGTTTCGCCTTGCGCCCACGGCGGGCATCGAATTGCCCACGGACGTCACCGACGCCGAGAAGCTCAAGGCGGTCCAGACCAAGCTCGAGGAAGGCCATGAAGGCGCCGTCGACATCTGGCGCAGCATGGGCTACTACATGGGCTATGCCATCGCCCATTACGCGGACTTCTACGAACTCAAGCATGTGTTGATTCTGGGCCGGTGCACGTCGGGTTCCGGCGGCGACTTGATCCTCGAGGGCGCCAAGGAGGTCCTCGAGGCCGAGTTCCCGAGTATTGCCGCATCGGTCAATATCCAGTTGCCCGATGAGAAGAGCCGGCGCGTGGGCCAGTCGATTGCGGCCGCGAGCTTGCCTGCGATTTGATTACGCAGGCGAGAATGGACCCGTTACGTGGTGTTGCATCGCGAAAGCGGTGATTTCAGGAGGAGACCATGAAATTCAAATTGGAAACCGCGGAGTTTTTCGTGCCAGACGGCTTGCCCGCGAACGAGGCGCTGGCGCGCACGACCCACATGGCCATCGGCGCGCATCAGGATGACCTCGAGATTATGGCCTACGAGGGCATTATGGCTTGCTTTCAGCAGACCGAGCTCTGGTACACGGGGGTTGTCGTCACCAATGGCAGCGGCTCGCCCCGCGATGACCTCTACAAAGAGTACACCGACGATGATATGCGCGTAGTGCGGTTCAAAGAACAGAAGAAGGCCGCCGTGGTCGGAGAATATGCCGCACAAGCCCTGCTCGATTACCCGAGTTCGGCCATCAAGGATGGCGCCAACAAGGACCCCGTGGCCGACTTGAAACAGTTGTTCGAGGCGGCCAAGCCCCAGGTCGTGTATGCGCATAATCTTGCCGACAAGCACGATACGCACGTGGGCGTTACGCTTAAAGTGATCGAGGCGCTCCGCGCCATGCCGGAAGCCGATCGCCCCGAGCGCGTGCTGGGATGCGAGGTCTGGCGCGACCTGGACTGGATGTGCGACGAAGACAAAGTGGCGATGGACAATTCGGCCCATGAAAACCTCCAGGCGGCGCTGCTGGGCGTGTTTGATTCGCAGATTTGCGGCGGCAAACGCTATGACCTGGCCACCATGGGCCGGCGCAAAGCCCACGCCACCTACCATGCGTCCCACGGCGTCGACCTTACCACCGGCATGAATTTCGCCATGGACCTCACGCCCCTGATCGCGGATCCGGCCAAAGATCCGGCCGAGTATGTGCAGGAGTATGTCCAACGGTTCGCGGACGATATCAAGGCGCGTTTGACGAAACTCGCGTAAGACTCGCACCAGGGGCAGCCGCGTGACCGTGCGGTTGCCCCTTTTTTTGACTCAGTCTGCGCGATTGGGAGGCATGGAATCCGTGATTTCGGATGCGACACTTCGTTTCCGCGGCGTGATACTGGCAATCGTGGTGTTGGCGGCCGCGGCGAGTGTGCTGTGCGCTTTCGGTTGCGGCGGCGCGGTCGAGCCCCCCGCCGTAGACGCTGACGAGCTGCCACTCCCCCTCCCGGTAGACGCCACAGCCTCCCCCGAGCGCATCATTACCTTCGCGCCGCACATCACCGAGACTGTTTTCGCCCTCGGAAAGGGCGCGCTCGTGGTGGCGGTCTCCGATTTCTGCGATTTTCCGCCTGCCGTCGAAGACCTCGATCGAGTGGGCGGATGGCACAACCCCGATCTCGAGAAGGTAACGCGTCTAAGTCCGACCCTCGTGATCGTCCAGGGCGAACACGCAAAAGTAACGCAGTTGGCGCGAAGGCGGGACTTCGAATTGCTTCGGCTGGATATGGACAGCCTGGACACCATCCGTGAGGGCATCCGTACCGTAGGTGAGCGCCTCGATTGTTCCGAAGCGGCCGAAACACTAATTGCCGAGTTCGACGCCGGGCTCGATGCCGTACGCGCGGCCGTGGCTTCGCGGTCCCGCGTGCCCGTCCTGATTCTCACGGGCCGTCAACTGCGCGATATGACGCGGTTTCACAC
>SLSB01000118.1 GCA_007130675.1 Candidatus Hydrogenedentota bacterium
AGAGCCGCATTCTCTCGCTTGACGACCTGGCGTATGAACGCCCCGAGATCGAGAACATCGAGTGGCGCAATGCCTGGCGTATTCCCGCGGGCACGGGCAGGATTCTCGATTTCGGACCTGTTGCGGAGGGCACGGTCTGCCGCGTGGGGCTGCTCGATGGCGGGCAAGGGCAAGTGATCGAGGCCACCCTGCATTTGGATGGCGAAGTTGTAGCCTCATTCACTACATCGGGCGAGCAAACCTGGCACGACGAGCGGGTAGCGTTGCCGGATGCCGGGGTGTCGTGCTGGCTCGAATTGACCGCCGAGGCCGATTTCTGGCTTTCACACGGCGAAGTGTTTGTGCCTGATACGACCGCGCCCACGGTGCTGGTTTTCAATATCGATGCCTTGCGGCAGGATCATGTGGGCTGCTACGGATATGCGCTCGATACTACGCCGAACCTGGATGCGCTGGCCCGCGATGCCGTGCGGCTGACCGGGTTTACGGCCCCGAGTTCGTGGACCCGCCCAAGTGTCGCGTCGTTGTTCACGTCTACCTATTCCAGCGTTCATGGAGCGGTGGACCGGCCGGACGTGCTGCGTGAGAATTTGCCTTCGTTAGCGCTCGAGCTTGCTGCAGGCGGCATCGAGACGCATTGCTTCATGACCAACCGCAACTGCATTCCGGTGTGGGGCTTCGGCGGCGATTTCCATCGTTTTCGCGATGCCGACACGGCTAACTGGGTGCATTCGGATGACGCCGACGTCGTGGATCTGACCATCGAGATGGTCGAGGATGCCGCAGGCCGGCCGTGGTACGCATATGTCCACACGATGGGACCGCACGAGCCGTATGAGCCTCCCGAGGACTTCCGCACGCGGTTCACGGCTGACATGTATGCCGATCGGAGAGATGACCCCGCCCAGCAGGAGATTCTCGCGCTGTACGACGGTGAGATCGCATACACCGATCAGCAATTCGGACGGCTCGTGGATACGCTCAAGGAGCAAGGGCTGTATGACAACGCGCTCATTATCGTTCTGGCGGATCATGGCGAAGAATTCTGGGAACATGGCGGAACCGGCCATGGAAGAACGCTTTACGAAGAGCAGTTGCGCATCCCGTTTCTCATAAAACTGCCGGGGAATGCCTATGCAGGCGAAGTGCGGCACGGGCTGGCCGAGATGGTGGATCTCGCGCCGACAGTTCTCGAAGCGCTGGGGCTGCCTCCCGCCCCGCGGTTCCAGGGCGTTTCGATGATGGGGCTGATTCGCGGAGACGAACCCGGCAAACCCATGGCTTATGCCTCGCTCGCTCTCGAGGACGCGCTTCAACGGGCGGCGAAATCGCTCGAGTACAAGTATATTGACGACCTCGCCAGGAACCAGACCCGCTGGTTTGATCTTATTGCGGATCCCGGCGAGCAGACGCCGCTTGAGACGGTTCCTGAAGATGCGCCGCCGTTGGCGCAATACGCCCTCAACACGGCGATGCGCGGGGCATCGGGGCTGCATGTGCTCGTGATGCACGACGCCTCGGTTACCCGAAGTATCCGGGGCACCATCCGTGCGGAGTCCGCGGATTCGTTCGAGTTGCGCTATCCCGCCGCGCTTCAGCGGGCCTCACTCGAGGATGGTGTACTTCAGTTTTCGTTGAACATGATCGAGCAGGATCCCGAGTCGCTGGTGCCGCCCAGTTGGGAAAAGGTCACCAAGGTGGACCCGTTTCAGAATTTCTGGTTCATGGAGCGCGAGGCGTTGCCAGATTCTGCCCACCTCATTCTGCGCACAGCCCTGGAAGACACCATCACCCTGAATGTCCTTGCCGATGGCGAGCCGGTTCCGGCAGAGCACGTTCACCTGGGAGCGGACCGAGAGCATGTTGCCTTGGACAATCTCGAACGGCCTGTCCAAGCCTTGCTTGGAGACCCGGCGGAATACGATGCGTTGACCTTGCCCTCAGAATTCGGCGTGTATGTCTGGTATGTGCCGCCAATCGAGACGGTCGAAGACGAGGAGTTGTCGCCGGAACTTCGGGAAGCCCTGAGAGACTTGGGGTATTGACGCATAAGCGTTACCATACTGTAATTTGCCGGGTGGAACTGTTTTCTAAAGTGCATCTGCGGTTGGCGTTGTTGGCCGAAAGTGCCGCAGGCACGATAGAAAATAGCCCCGGGTGGCAACCCGGGGAACAGGAATCCCGATAGGAATGAGTCCCGGCAGGGACGGCAGTATAATGCCAAGTGCGACCCCGGTTTTTCTGAAAATTGATCCGTTTATGCCGTCCCTTGCGGGACTATACGTGTTTGGATATGCAGGTCCCCGGGTTGGCACCCGGGGCTACTCTATGGCGTGCCTCCGGCACTTGGGGACTGGACGTGTTCTGGATATGCAGGTTCACGGATTTCCTTGCCATAACCGCATATCTCACCAACTCAGGCACACCTGAGTTGGTGAGATATGCGCAGACTTGGGTTGCGAAGAAAGTGCCTGCTTTTTCTGCAAACAGACTGCCCTGGAATATTTCACAGCGGCCTGCGACGTCTAAGAATCACAATCCATTCAGGCAAGACCGTTTGCGTAAGACTAAGATGCGACCAGCCGAAAGCTGTGAAATCTCGGGGATAAGCGCCAGCATAAGGAAGCTTCTGGCCGATTTGCAGCTCAAGATGGATAAGTTCATGAATATCTTCGCGCTTATGGTGTATTACGGTGGTTTCCCGCGCATGGGGAGCAAACCTGTTGAACACGCACGGGCGGAAATCCAGCCATGAACCGGAACAGGGTGACGGTCCTCGAGATCATGCTGCACGGGGTAGTGCTGCTGGCCGTGTTGGCGGTGCTTTTTCCGCCGGTTTTTCTGCGCGGCGAGATGAGCCTGCCTGGGAGCGTGCTTCTCCAGAGTCCCCCTTGGAACCGGTATAAAGAAGCGCCGCCCCCGAAGAATTGGCTCACCCAGGAAACGCTGCTCCAGGGCGCCATGTGGTACCGCCTGTCCACCGAGATGCTCGAGGACGGCGAGTGGCCGCTCTGGAATCCACTTCAACTTGGCGGTATGCCCCTGCTGGCGAACAGTCAGAGCACGGTCCTGTATCCGCCCCGCCTGATTCATCTGGCGGCCGGCCCGTATGTGGGTACGACCATCTTCGTACTCCTGAAACTTTGGCTGTGCGGATTCACGGCCTATCTTCTGGGCAGGGGCATCGGCCTGCGGCGCGCACCCTCGCAATTCCTCTCATTGGGGTGGATGCTGTGCGCCTACAACCAGCATTGGGTCTACTGGCCGCCGCCCGACGTGAGTGTCTGGGCGCCCATCGCGTTGTTGGGCGTCGAGTGGATCGTGATGCGGCGGTACCGGAAAGGATGTTTCGCGTTGGCTCTGGGCGCCACGCTGCTGCTGTTGGCAGGGCACCCGGAGACCGCGTTCGGACAAGGCTTCGGGATAGGGGTGTACTTGTTCTTGCGGGTCATCACCGAGCGCCGTCGACATGATCGCATCTGGCGGCCAATAGCCGTCGCGGGCGGGGCATGGGGCGCGGCACTGCTCGTGTGTGCCGCGGCAGTGCTGCCTCTGCTCGAGTATCTGCCGGTGAGCGAGCAGTTTGTGGGACGTCCCGAGGCCGAGGCAGCGGTCGAGTTTGCTCCTCCTCTGGCGTATATCTCGTTTTGGATACCCCGTTTTTCCGGGTCTATTCCCGAAGGCAACTACTGGGGCGGCACATCAGTCAATTTTGTCAATACCCTTTACGTCGGGATTGCCGCTTGGGTGGGTCTGGGGCTTTTGCTTACGCGGGCGTCGGGGCGCGCTCACCGGACGCGCGCTGTCTGTCTCGCCGGAACAGCCCTTTTCTGTGCGCTCATGGCGTTTCCCCTGCCTGTGGTGCGCTGGATACAGGGCTTGCCGGTGTTGGACACTATGTGGCCGTACTACTTCCTGCCGTTCACGCTGCTGGCGATTCTTGTGTTGGGCGCTTCGGGCATTCAACAGTGGTTCGACCGTGAACGCGCGTCCCGCGAGCTGCGAGTGCCTGCCGTGGTGCTCGCGGCGGTGTCTGCCATTGTGCTTGGAACCTTTCTCTTTCACTTCGAGACGCTCATCACCCACGGGGTCTTCCTTTATGTCGTTTTCCAGATTGCGGTGGCCGTGGGCCTCGCTATCTTGTGTTTGCTCGTGTTGTATGCGGCGGTAAAATATCCGAGGGTGCGCCGCGCCGCGCCCTATGTGCTGGTGCTGATACTTGCCGTGGATTTGCTCTATGCCGCCCGTGGTCTGCGGCCCACGTCTCCGCGCGAGCATCTGTTTTTCGAAACTGAATTGACCAACTATTTGACTGAACTGCCCGAGCCTTCGCGGGTGCGGGTGGGACCTTCCGGCATCATGCCCGGCCTGCTGCAGCACTATGGCATCGAGCAGTGGAACGGGTTCGACGGCATCATGCCCTACCGCACGCGCCGCTTTTTTCTCCAAACCCTTGGCACGGGCGTGTGGCAGCGCATTTACCGCGTTGCCGCGATAGACCATTACCTGTTTCGGCGGGATTTCGAGGACCACCCCGAGCGGTACGCACACCTTGAACACATAGGAATTATTGACGACATTGAAGTGATGCGCGATCCCGAAGCCCTGCATCGCGCGTTTCTCGTGGGCCGGTTGCGGCCGGTCGACGGCGAAGAAGGCATGTTTGCCGCGCTGGCCCAACCGGATTTCGACCCGTTGCGCGAGGTGCTCACCGATGTTCCGCCGCCGCCGCCGTGGCCCGAGGATGACGCGGACATTCCCGGAACGGCTGTAGTGCGCAGTTACGCGCCGCACCGGGTGGTCATCGACGCCGAGACCGAGGGGGACTGCGTGCTGGTGTTGGCGGATGCCTTTTTCCCCGGCTGGAAAGCCCGCGTGAACGGGGCCGAAGTGCCGATCTTTCC
>SLSB01000360.1 GCA_007130675.1 Candidatus Hydrogenedentota bacterium
ACAATTCGGGATTCGGCATCGCCGTGCAGGAAGATACCGTGGCGACCGACCCCGCCAACGACGTGGTGGGCCACCGATACGTCAACCAGTTTCAGACCGAGGACGATCTCGAGAAAATCCAGATCCCACGGATCTCGCATGACATGGACGAGACCGCCCGGCGGCTCGATATGGCCCACGGAATTTTCGACGGTGTGCTCGAGGTCCGGCCCTGGGGACTCGACCCCTATCTGTCGTTTTGGGATCCTATCAGCACGTGGATGGGCGTCGAGGGCGCGCTGTTTGCGCTCATCGAGCGGCCGGAATACATGCACCGCCTGGTCGCGCGGATGCGGGACGGCTATCTGGCCATGCTCGATCAACTGGAGGAACAGGGGTTGCTGTGCCAGCCTCAGAGCCTGGTGCACTGCACGGGTGCCTACAGCGATGAACTCCCCGCTCCCGGTTACGATCCCGAGAGACCTCGCACCAAAGACCTCTGGATGTTTCAGCTTGCACAGATGTTCTCGACGGTTTCACCCGAGATGTTCAAGGAATTCGAGGTTGATTACACCGCGCCCATCTGCCAACGCTTTGGTCTCGTCTACTACGGGTGCTGCGATCCGCTGGACGGCAAAATGAACGAAGTGCGCCTGATCCCCAATGTACGGAAGGTCTCGGTGAGTCCTTGGGCCAGCGAAGAACGCGCCGCGGCCGAGATCGGCGCAGATTTTGTCTATTCGCGCAAACCCAATCCGGCCATGCTGGCCGATGGCGACTTTGATCCCGAACGGGTGCGCGCCTACTTGACCCAAAGCGTGGCCGTGTGCGAAAAGCATGGTTGTCCGCTCGAACTCATTCTCAAAGACATCAGCACGATCCGCTATGAACCCGAGCGCCTTGTCCAGTGGGCCGCCATCGCCATGGACGTGGTGGGCGCGTGAGGCTGCTTGTCTCATCATTATTTGGGCGACTTCCCCAGCCTTCGTGCTGAAGCGTGGTTTCCTGACCATACCTCTTGCGCGACCGGTCTCCATTTCTGTGCAGCGCGCGCGGTGGCGGGCCGAGGGGGGATTCCGGTAAGATCGGGGGGCTATCCATTGTGGACAAGGAACGTTACGGGGAGGAAGTGGGCAGATATGACGGATTCGACACAGACCTTTGAATTTCAGGCGGAGGCCCGCCAGTTGCTGGACCTGATGGTCCATTCCGTGTATTCGAACAAAGACATCTTTCTGCGGGAGCTGATCTCGAACAGCTCGGACGCACTGGATCGGCTGCGCTTCGAAGGGGTCAGCAAACCCGAGCTGCTGCCGGAGAGCGAGCTGCGCATCCTCATCGAGGTAGACAAAGAGAAGCGCATTCTTACCGTTCGCGACAACGGCATCGGCATGTCGCGCGACGAGGTCGTTACTTTGATCGGCACCATCGCGAAGTCCGGCACGAAAGAGTTTCTTGCAGCCATGAAACAGTTGAAGGAGGAGGCGGTGCCGCCGGAGCTGATCGGCCAATTCGGCGTCGGGTTCTATTCGTCGTTCATGGTGGCCGATAAAGTGGTGCTCGAGACGCGCCGCGCGGGGGAAGAGGGAGGCACGCGGTGGACCTCCGAAGGCCAGAACACCTACACACTCGAGGATGTGTCGCTGCCCGAATGCGGCGCCGCGGTGACGCTGCATCTGAAACCCGCCGACGCCGAAGACGGCCTTCAGGATTACACCGAAGAGTGGGTCATTCGCGATTTGGTGAAACGCTACTCGGATTTTGTGGCGTATCCCATCCAGATGGAAATCGAGCGAACCGAGGTCGAACGCGACGAGGAGGGCAACCCGAAAGACGGGGCCGAACCCACCACGGTGCGCCGTCTCGAAACGCTCAACTCGATGAAAGCGCTCTGGTTACGTGACAAAGACGAGGTGAGCGCCGATGAATTTAACGAATTCTACAAACACATTGCCCACGACTGGAACGACCCCCTGCATTGCATGATGGCGAAAATCGAGGGCACCCTCGAATACCGGCTGCTGCTCTATGTCCCATCGAAAGCGCCCTTCGACCTGTTTATGCGCGATGGACAGCACGGCGTGCACCTCTACGTTAAACGCGTGTTTATTATGGACGACTGCAAGGTTCTCTTGCCCGAGTACTTGCGGTTTGTGCGCGGCGTGGTGGACTCCGAAGACCTGTCGCTCAACATTTCACGCGAGATGCTGCAGCAAAACCGGCAGATCCAGCGCATGCGCAAGGGGATCACAAGCAAAGTGCTCGAGGAACTGAAGAAACTCAAGAACAATGAGACGGAAACCTACCACACGTTCTGGTCCGAGTTCGGCGCGGTGGTCAAGGAAGGCCTGTTTCAGGATCCTGACAACCGCGAGGCCCTGCTCGAGGTGGCCCTGTTCGATTCCACTGCTTCCGAAGATGAGTCCACGACCTTTGCTGCCTATGCCGACCGTATGCGCGAGGAACAGGACGCGATCTATTACATGACCGGGGAATCGCGCGAGGCGGTCGAGCAATCGCCGCATATCGAGGCCTTCAAAGATAGGGGCTACGAGGTGCTCATTCTGACCGACCGTGTCGATGAGGTCTGGACGCAGGCGGTGACAGAGTACAACGGCAAACCGCTGCTGTCTGTGGGGAAGGGGGCGGTCGAGCTGGGCAGCAAGGAAGAAAAGGAGAAAGCCGAGGCCGAACGCCGGGAACAACAACAGGTCCACGCCTCGCTGCTCGAATGTCTGAAAACCAAACTGGATGAATACGTCAAGGAAGTGCGGTTATCGAACCGCCTTACCCGTTCACCCGCCTGCCTGGTGACCGAAGAAGGCGACCTGTCGCCGCAACTCGAGCAAATGCTTCGTGCGGCCAACCAGCCGGTGCCGAAGGTCAAGCGTATTCTCGAGGTAAACCCTGACCACCCGGTGCTCGATACGCTTCATGCACTATACGATGCGAATCCCGACGCGCCCGAGCTCGGTGATTACGCGCAGTTGCTGTATGGGCAGGCCGTGCTCGCCGAGAACGGCGAACTGCCGCATCCCGCGGCATACGGGCGCCTTGTAGCAGACCTTATGGTCAAAGCGGCGAAGAAGTAGCCGGCAAATGGCCTCTAATTCAGCGTACCACGACAAAAGGACAGTCTGATGGACCGCAATGAGAACGTACTGCGCCGTGTTTACCGCCGAAGCTTTCTCAAGACGGCTGCATTGACCGCCGCGGGCTCTGCCGTTGCGCCGGGCTTGTGGCCGCGTGCGGCCGACGCGCAAGACAACGGGATGCCTGATTGGACCACGCGAATTCGCGCCGATCACCCGAGGCTTTTCCTTAATGCTGACATGCTGCCGGGCATCCGCGAGCGCGCGAGAAACGAGCAGAGGGGGTGGTTCGAGGCGATTCTTGCGGATGTCGACCGGTTGGCCGCGGCGCGCGCGAACGGCGAGCCGGAGCCCCGGGATCTTGGCCCCGAAGCGGCACAGTCCGCGTTCATAGGTTTAGTCACTGGGGATTCGAAATGCGTTGATTTGGCGCTCGAGTGGCTCGAAACGAGCCTCGACTACTATGACCTGTGCTATCAGGAGCGGCGGACGGTCAACTGGTATGCGACGTCGCGCGTCCACGCCGCGCTGGCTTGGGATTGGCTCTACGCCTATATGAACGAAGAGCAGCGCGCGCGCCTTCTGAAACGTCTGATTCAGGCCATCGATAACGTTCTTAAGGCCGAGCCGCGCATTCCCCGTGAACATCCCTCGGGTTATGACCGCGGATTCTACGGGGTGCGCAGTTGCAAGTGGTTTATCGGATGCACCGGGTTTCGCGCCGGGGTCGACGACGACCGGATCAACGAGTGGCTGACGTGGGGATACGAAGAAAACATGCGGCTGCTGAACTACCGCGCGGCGGCCTCGGGCGAAGACGGAGGTTCGGCGTCGGCGTCGATAAACTATGCCTTTGGGGCCTATCCGTGGGCGGATCAGAACTTCCTCTACACTTGGCTCTCGGCCACCGGTGAAGACATCACGGGCGATTGGCCCTATGTGGCGCTGTTGGGCAATTACGTGCTGTGGAACTGGATCGAGGCCGAACCCCGTCCGCTCGAATTCGGTTACGGAGACACGCAGCATCGCACCAATGAATTGCGCACCCACCATCTGTACACCCACATGGCCAACATCCGCCAGTTATACGCCGAAACCATGCCTGACGGGGCCGCACTGGCGCGGCATGTCCAGGAGCGGATTCCCGAGAACCATCAGCGCTACACCAAGACGTGGTTCATCTATCCGTTTCTTTTTGGCCGCCTGGACGAGACCGCTGAACCTCTCGAACCCGAGGGGCTGCCGATGGCACGGCATTTTGACAATATGGGCCAGGTGTTCATGCGTTCGGGTCATGGCCTAGACGATGCGTATTGCCTTTTCGCCTGTGGGGGCACGCTGCGTCAGCACCGGCATTACGACGCGCTGCATTTTACCATCTACCATCATGGCTTTCTCGCGCTCGACTCGGGCACGCGGTACCGGGAGAACGAGAACGGCCAGCACCTCGCCAATTACTACGCGCAAACCGTGGCCCACAACTGCGTACTCATCCACCAGCCGGACGAACCCCCGGCCAACTACTGGGGCGGAACCGTCAGGGCGAATCATGGCGGCCAGCATGACCGGCTGGGGTCCGAGGTGATGGCGTTCGAGACCAATGATGATTTTGTGTACGCGGCAGGAGACGGAACCAAGACGTATTTGCACGGCGGCGGCAACGGGTTGCCGGAGAAGGCCAAGGAAGTCACCCGTCAGATTATCTTTTTGCCCCCTTCCCATTTCATCGTCTTCGATCGGGTGGAAACCACCGATCCTGACTACAAGAAGGAGTGGCTGCTGCATACCGCCCATGAGCCGCATATTGACGGCAAAACATTCCGTGC
>SLSB01000029.1 GCA_007130675.1 Candidatus Hydrogenedentota bacterium
TCTCGAGCACCGTGTTCATCGCGGAAACAGCAAGCGCCTTTTGCTCTTCGTTGTCTTTGTCGGCCTGGCCGGCGATGCCAACCATCGCCAGGGCGGTCTCGGTGCGCACCTCGGGGTCGTCAAGATACGGTTCGAGCACTTTCAGCGCGGTCACATCCGTCACGCCCCCCCATGCGCCCAATACCAGCCTCAGCTCCTCAGGACGCCGCGACAACTCGAGGGCTCGCGTAAGCATCCGCACCTTTCGAGCGCCCTCGGCGCGTTCGCGAGCGAGCCGCACATAGCCGCGCAGCCCCAGCACGTACGGGGTCAGCTCGCCCTCCTGCGCCAACATTTCGAGATGGGGCGCGGCATCGAGCGTCGACCAGTTCGACAACATCCGCACGGCCTCGCCGGCCACCTCGTCATCGTCGTCGTCCATCGCGGCCAGCACCGCCTCGAGCGCCTGACGGCCGCCGATACCGGCGGCCCTGCGTAACAGCGCCAGCCGGGGCTCGCGCGCCGCGTCTTCCATACCCTCGAGAATCACGGGCAGAACCTCGTTGCCTCTTCGTGCGATGATTGCATTCAACGCCGCCTCGGCGGCCTCACGCTCGGGCGCATCGGCCCGCTCGACAATTACGTGCACCACCGTTTGCGCTTCGTCAAGGCCCCCCATCATGCCCAAGACTCCGAGGGCGGCATCGCGCACCTCGGTATCCGGAGCGCCCAACCCCTCGAGTGCCAGCGGTATGGCCTGTTCGGCCCGGCGGTTGGCCAAGAGCGAGAGCAACTGCGCATGAACAGACGGCTCAGCATCGGTTATCTGTGCGGCGAGTACCTGGTCTGCCACATCGCCCTCCATCACCACCAGGGAATCGCGGGCGGCGTCGGCAATTTCTTCGTTATCCGATGGCAGCAATGCAACCAACGCAAGCACATCTTCGCGCGTGCTTCCCAACGCCCCGAGCGCCCGAATCGCCTCCAGTTTTACCTGTGTGTCGTCGTGACGTACAGCTTCGGCTACGTACGGGCGTGCCACGCTGTCGCCCCGGTCTCCGAGACCTCGCAGCAGAGCGACTTGCCCCGCGGCGGGAAGGGACGATAATGCCTGCGCATACTCGAGTGTGTTGTCGCGGTCTTCGGTCTCGGCGACAAGCTGCGCCGCCAAGTTGCGAAACATCGGGTCATCGCCGCCGAGCGCGGCAATCAGTCGCTCGGGCGTTGTCTCGGGCTGGGCACAGGCAAGCCCGCGAAACGCCCCCATCCGCACCTCGATCGGCGCATCGGAAGCCAAGAACAGCTCGTACAGTGGAACCGCCAGCTCGCTCGCATCGTCCTCGACATACCGTTGCGCCGCGGCCAGCAACCCTTCGTTTAGCGCGGACCGTATCGCGTCGGGCGCACTCTCCCGGAACTCGAGGAGTGCCGCCGTGGCCTCGGGGGTGGCAATCCGCCCGAGTGCACCGGCCGCGGCGCGGGCCGTATCCGGGTGGTCATCTCGCAACAATGGAATGAGCAGAGGCACAGCTTCCGCGTCACGCCGCACGCCCATCGAGATGATAATTCCCGTCTTAGGCATCCCTTCAGCGTTGGTCAAAGCTTGCCGCAAGGCCTCATCGACCTCCGGGTAGTCCATCGGTTCGAGGGCAAACCGCGCCATGTGCGAGAGCGTCTCGTCCGGCAACAGCGCTGCGAGCGCCGGTATCGATGCACGCGTGCCGATGCGGCTCAGACGGCGGCAGGCATCCTGTATGTCAACCCATTCCGCCTCGTCGCTCTCGAGCACCGCAATGAGTTCGGCCTCGGTCAACGGGGCAGCCTCAGCCGCCTCCTCCGTCCACGCGGGAAGCGCCCACGCTATCGCGAGCGCCAGCACAACGGCAATAGCGGCCAATTTCTTCGAAAGAGTCTCTTGATTGTTCATCATTAAACGCCTCATTCATGGAGATACAGCTTCAGATTACGCAAGAAACGACAGGCCCCGTCTTACAGATACCATGGTTCGCGGTACGCCCGCGATCGCAGCCGGTTGGCCTCGTCATCGTCAATGAACTCTTCTTTGACAGGGTCAAACCTGACCGGCCGGCCAATCCGTTTGCAGGCATTGGCCACATGGCAGGCAGATATCGATCGATGGGCCACTTCGCCGCTCGCGACCGGTTCCTGGCGTGTCTTGACGCAATCCAGAAACGCCCGTACATGGTTGTCGGACGGGTAACCGCCCTGGAATTGCCGTTCGGCCAGCAGCGAGGCCGGGTGAACCTCGATCTCGCCCGAATCGCCGGTCTCGACCCAGCCTTCGTCGCCCTCGAAACGGATCGGGCACGACCCAAACCGGAGCCCTGTCCGGATGATCAGCTTCACTCCGTTGGCGTACTTGCCGACCCACCAGTCGCCCTCGCGGTCAAACTCGACCGGGGCGCTGTCGTCGGCGTCGTTGGCCCATTGGCACAGGTCCACCGTGTGGCTGCCCCATTCGGTGATCGAGCCACCGCTGAAATCGGTGTGGGCGCTCCAGAAGCCCCGCGTCGGATATTGCGAGTTATACGGCCGCCAAGGCGCAGGCCCCAGCCACTGGTTCCAGTCAAATTCCTCGCGCGGCGGTTCCGGCTCGGGCGGCAGGGTTGTGTCGTACAGGGTCTGAAATCCGCGCGATTCCTCGGCGTGCATTTCCTTGAGCTGCCCGAGTCTTCCGCTGCGGGCCAGATGCACCGCAAACCGGAAATTCCCGAGACTGCGCCGCTGCATGCCGCACTGAAACACCCGGCCGAGCCGTGCCATGGTGTCGGCAACGGCCCGCGACTCGGTCATTGCCACGCTCACAGGCTTTTCGCAATAGATGTCTTTTCCAGCGCGTGCGGCCATGATCGAGGCCTGCGAGTGCCAATTGTCGCCCGTAGCGATCAGCACCGCGTCGATGTCGGGGCGGTCGAGAAGCTCGAGCATGTCGAGATACGACGCGCAGTCCTCGTTGCGGTATTGCTGATTCACGAGTTGAACGCCCGCCTCGCGCCGGTCGCGGAACACGTCACATACCGCTACGACCTGCGTGTCCGGTTGGGCTATGAACGCGTTGGTGACGCTTCTGCCGCGTCCTCCCATACCGATCACGCCCACCGTAATCCGTTCGCTGGCGGCGGCGCGGCCTTCGGCGCCAAGCGCCCGCGCGGGAATCACAAACGGCGCCGCCAGGAATCCGCCTGCCGCTGCGCCTGCCTGCCGCAAAAACTGCCGGCGGCCGACTTTATGCCTATTCTCCAAACGTTTCATCCTCATTCTCCTGATTCCTGTTTCACCTGCACCGGCTTATATGCCGCGTCGTCGCTGCCCTTCCTGAGCGCGCAACATAGGGGTGCCCATTTCAAGCAGGTCGGTGAGCCTTTAAAAGCGATAGATAACGTTTCACCATTGATGCTGTTGCTAGTAGCATACCGCGAGACGCCACCCACATCCAAATCCAAGGCCATTCAGGATGTGTGAGTTATCGCGCTGCAGGCACTGCATTGGCTCTGTAGAAGACCCACGGGCCGGGTCGCGAGACGCCGCTTGTGCCGCTCCATTCTCTGTGGAGGCACAGTTCTCTGGCCCCGATTCGCCCTTGGGCACGTGAGCAGGTATAATTGGCCCACATTTTCGGGGGACTCAACGAGAGGCCGAATTCATGCCAGCCAAGACTCGATTGCTGCTCTTCACATGCGCGCTGTGCCTCTTCACGGCCTGTGTTTGGGCGGAGGAAGGACATCCCGAGCCGCCGGTGGAACTCAGAGGCGGTCTGGGTGGGGTGGACTGGGTCGTCATTGCGCTCTATGCCGCGGGCATGCTGGCCGTCGGTGCGTATTACGCACGGAAAGTCGAGACGGCCGACGACTATTACCTCGGCGGGCGGCGGATGCGCCCCTCGATGGTGGGGTTGTCGCTGTTCGCGACGCTGATCAGCACGATCTCGTATCTGGCGGTGCCCGGAGAAGTCATGGGCCACGGCCCGGTCGCGTCACTCACATATATGGCTGCGCTGCCGATCATCTATCTTGTTGTTGGCTTTCTGCTCATTCCCCACATCACAAAACTGCCTATTACCAGCGCATATGAGTTGCTCGAGACGCGCCTGGGCATGCCGGCGCGGCTGCTGGGCTCGGCCATCTTCATCCTGATTCGCTTCATTTGGATGGGGCTTGTGGTCTACACCGCCTCGCGCGCTGTCACCACGGCCATGGGCCTGCCTGACGAAGCGTTGATGTATGCCATCGCTGTCCTGGGGGCGGTCACCGTCATTTACTCCTCGATGGGCGGATTGCGGGCGGTGGTGTTGACGGACGCGATTCAGTGCCTGCTGCTGCTGGCCGCCGCTGTTGTCTGCGTTGTCATCATCACCGTGAACATGGGCGGGTTTGGATGGTTTCCAACACAGTGGCAGGATACGTGGGATACCCAGCCCTTTTTCAGTCTCGATCCGACGGTGCGGGTGACAGTGGTCGGCAGTCTTATTGCAACCACGGTCTGGTGGATTTGTACCGCAGGCTCGGATCAGATGGCGATTCAGCGGTACCTGGCGACACGCGATGCCAAAACCGCCCGGAGAGCGTTTCTCGTCAATAACTGCGCCGACGTGTGTGTAAATCTCACCCTGATCTGCCTTGGCTTTGCCCTTTTGGGATTCTTCCGCGCCCATTACCCTGGGATGGTGGATGCCGGCCACGGGGACCAACGGGTCGATTATCTGTTCCCGCTATTCGTCGTAAACTACATGAGATTCGGTTTGGCGGGACTGGTGATGGCGGGCATGCTTGCCGCGGCGATGTCGTCGCTCTCCTCGGGGGTGAATTCGGCGTCCACGGTGATCAACAAAGATTTCGTGCCCCTGTTTCTGCGTCACGCCCAGGACGAGAAGAGCAAAGTGCGCTATGGAA
>SLSB01000604.1 GCA_007130675.1 Candidatus Hydrogenedentota bacterium
CGTCCATTTCCGCGAGGACGGCCTGTTCGGAGAGTTGTTTGCCGGCGAGCGCGGTGGAAGCATGGGGGAGAGGGGGCTTGCGAATGGGGACCTCATTCACCGCGGCGACGGCGTGGCCGTACCGTTCGAGGCCCTCGAGCGGGTTTCTCTCGGCTACGGAAATGTAGAAGACCTCGGACTCGACCCTGCCGCCCGGAGGCACTTCGACCGGCGGGTCGAAATAGCACATCGCCTCGAAATGGTCGTAGAGGCCGGGAGGCGCATTATCGGTCTGTTCCATGCGCAGAGCGCCGTAGCCCGTATCCGAGGTGAGGAACCCTGCCACGAGCGTCTGGCGAGAGGCCGGATTAAACCCGGCGAGATACCACAAACCTTCCCCCGCACCGGAGGTAATCGCAGGGGGTTGCGGCGGACCGGGGAAAGGCGAGGGATTCTGAAGGAAGACGGCGGAGACGGGATCAGCGCCCAGAGAAACGGCGCCCCGGTTCGCCCGGCCCAGGTAGAAAGGACTCAATGCCTGGATCTTGACCGGCCGCCTGCCGGTGTTGGTATAGGCCACCTGGACGGTGAAGAACGGCTTGTCGGGGTAGACGCGGATGGCCCACTCGCACTGCCTGTGCCCATACACGATGCCTTGGCCTTGGCCGAGCCGGTCATTGACCTGCTGGCGCATCGTGCGCTCTCCCATGATGGGAAGGGCTCTGGGTGCTCTGTCGCCGGCATACCACACCATGGGCTGGGCGTTGGCCAGCACGACTTGGCCCGAGCGCAGGATAACATCCACACGTCCGCTCTTCTGGATAGCCACCTCATACTCGGCGGCATTGATGGTTCGGTGCTCCCTGCCGGGCCGGTAGATGGGCCCCGTGGCGCATCCAAAGACCAGTGCAACCAGCACTATTGCCGTCCATATCGTCGTCGCCTTCGTCCTCATCGAGTTCTCCGTTGGTTTTTGTACACGGCGAGGGGTTCCCGTCGCTACGCGATGGTCACGCGCTTTCCTTTATCGCACGACTTGTATGCGGCGAGCGCCACGGCAAGGGCGTCGATGCCGTCTTGCGCCGTCATGGTAAGGCGGCGTTTCCCCCGCAGAATGTCAATCCATTCCACCATTTCGGCGGGCCATCCGCCTTTGGCGGGGGACTTGTCGAGGGTTTTCCACTCGAGCACGCTGTCCTGTCCGGCCGAGGCCTTGCCTCCGCACATTTGAAGTTCTTTGTTATAGTCGCAAATCAGCGATCCGTTCGTGCCGTAGACCTCGAGCCCGGTAAACCCCGGTTTGCTGGTCCAGCCGACTTCGATGTAGCCCAGTGCGCCGCTCTTGAACTCGAGGAGCAGCACGGCGTTATCGTCTACCTCGATGCGTTTGACGATGGTCGCGGTCTTGGCGGTGACGGCCTCGACAGGGCCCAT
Source organism: Candidatus Hydrogenedentota bacterium (assembly GCA_007130675.1). Lineage (GTDB taxonomy): Bacteria > Hydrogenedentota > Hydrogenedentia > Hydrogenedentales > SLHB01 > UBA2224. The sequence continues at coordinate 1,414 of SLSB01000604.1, forward strand.
CAACCACAACGCGAGGTCGATAGCGTGAATGCCCATGTCCAGCATTGCGCCGCCGGCCGCAAGTTCCTTGTTGTAGAACCAATCGTCTTTGGCCCAACCCGGCAGGGGACCGCCATGGGCGAAGCGCACCCGCAACATGAAGGGCTTTCCGATGGCCCGCTGTTTGAGTAGTTCTTTGCATTTCTGCGTGCCCGCGAATGTGCGATGGGTGAAGCCGATCATGAGCTTCTTGCGGGCCTTCACGGCGGCATCGCGCATCACCTGCGCTTCTTTCAGCGTTGTTGCCATGGGTTTCTCGCAGAGCACATGACAGCCCGCCTCGAGCGCCGCGAGCACACCGTCCTTGTGGAACTTGTTCGGTGTGCACACACTCACAACGTCCAGTTGCTCGTTGGCAAACATTTCCTCATGTGTCTTATATCCCCTGGCATCCGGAAAGAGTTTCTTGATTTCTTTGTGGCGCGCGGAGACGGGGTCGGCAAAGGCGGCTAATTCGGTGTGAGGGCTCTTGGCATAGCCGGGCATGTGGCAATGCTGCGCGATCGCGCCCGCCCCGATGGTTGCTGCTGAAAATACGGTTTTCTTGGCCATGAAATGCTCTCCTTCTTCTCGAGGGTTCCCATCCGCCGCAAGTCTACTCTTAAGAGCCATCTCCTTCAAATATGTGGAGATGCCCGGCATTGGAGCCGTGGCGTGCAGTCCCTTTCCCACGAGGCGCGGGCCGCCGGACGTCCAGCGTGGAAACGTCCCGAGTTGCCTGCTGTATGTCTCTACCCTATTTGGCTGTGTGTTGCCCAGAACGCGGATGCGTATCGTGCGTTACGCGAGAAATGCGGGCCGCTTGCGGGATGTGTTGTGCCGGGGAACGAGGGTGATTCTGTTGACAAAAATATATTATACACAGTAATCGCACTTATGGGCGTTGTGGGATGGTTGGGGAAGTGGGAGAAAGAGTTTTGACATGATTGAAAGATAGCCTAGCGGATCCGCGTAGGGTTCGAAAAAGATTGAGCCACACGGATTACGATTTTCCTGCAAATTGCACGCGGCGGTGGTGCTTTATGGCCCTTCCCGTCACCCCTGCGAACGCAGGGGTCCAGTCCGGGTGCGGGGGGGCATGGCAACGGTCGCCGTAAGGCCTCTGGATTCCTGCGTGCGCAGGAATGACGACAAAGAAAACCGCTCTGCGCTGGAGGGGGTCGAAATCGAGCCACACAAGGCACAAAAGGCACAAGGGAAGAGGCCGAGCTGGCGCTCGGCGATCCCAGGCAGGAAGGAACTCCGCCGGTGTCCATCTGTGTAGCGTCCGGCCCCGCGCTTCGCGGGATGCCGGACGTCTGGAATCCCGGACGCCTGGCACAAGACCAGGCGCTACAATTCCACCCCGACGCCCAATCGCCCCATCGTGTCCATACTGTTCATCCTGTTATCCTGTCAAAAAATTCTTCTCCCCTCTTCTTGCGGCTTTGCGGCTTGGCGTGAGAATCTTCATTCCCCTTCTTCCCAAATCGGCGCGAGTGTGTCATACTGCCTGTGCAGCAGATGGGGGCTGCATAAATGCCTGATGTGAATGCCATAGCCGCCGACATCCCCAACGGGATGGAGACGCATTATGCGTTTGACGCGGGCCACCGCCTCACGAAAATCGAGCACAGGGACGGCGCGGCGGTGCTCGAGGGGTTTGGGTATGCCCTCACGCCGGGCGGGGGCATCTCCCGCATCACCCACGAGGATGGCGCGTTCTGGGACTACGAAAATGACGGCCGCGGCCGGCTCACCCAGGCCGAGCGGTACGATACCGACGGCACGACGCTCCTCCACCGCTATTCCTACACCTATGACGACGGCGATAACAGGCTCACAAAAGCCGTGCTCGATGCCGTTGCGTCGGTCACCACGGCCACGGCGTTCGCCTACAACGACGCCAATGAACTCGTCAGCCAGTCCGTCGGCGGCGTAACCACGTCCTTCGCCTACGACGCCTGGGGGCGCATGACCTCGAAGTCCGACGGGACGTATTCGGCCGCTTACGCCTACCGCTACGGCAACAAGCTTTATTCGGTGACGTCCGACTTCCCGTCCGAGGGCAACGCGGCGTACCAGTACGACGGCGCGGGCAAACGCCGACAGCGCACCGCGGGCGGCGTCACCACCAAATACCGGTGGGATCTCGGGTGGACCGTGCTCAATGAGGAGGATGGAAACGGCAATCTCACGCGGACCTATGTCGGCCGCAGCACGGCCCATGTCGACGGCACGAATCCTTCGACCGGCACGTGGCGGTTCTATGTCCACGACCATCTCGGGTCCACGCGTGGGGTGTACGACACCAACAACACGCAGTATGCCGCGTTTGAACACACCCCCTATGGCGAACTGTACGCCTCCAGCGGCTCCGTAGGCGATATCACCCGCCGCTACACCGGCCACGATTGGGATGACGCCGCCGGGCTCTATTATGCGCCGTACCGGTATTACGCGCCCGGGCTGGCACGGTGGATAACGCGAGACCCGTTAGGGATGGTCGACGGGCCGAATGTGTATGGGTATGTGCGCGGGAATCCGGTGCGGTATTTCGATCCAATCGGAACGGCCAGTCGTGATGGTTTGACAGAGGAGATGACAGCATTACTGGATTGCATCGAGAAAGAAATCGGAGCAGTGAACGTGTCCTCAGGAAAACGCCCTAATGACACCGGAGGACCCCATGAAAAGGGGGATGCTATGGATATCAGTACACGTGGGAGTAGCCCAAATGCATGTCAGATTGCGAAAGCGGTCAGGAGTTGTGCCGATGAACAGGGGCTTAAGCGACTCAGGGTGTGCCAAAACACCGCGACGGGGCATATCCATGTGGATAATTTGGAGGGTACTGTGAATCCCAGAACAGGAAGAAGACGCAGTGCAGATTGTTCTTTATGGCCAGGATATGAGCATCCTCCCGAATGTGAATGTAACTGAGCAGGAAAGCGATGTTTTCGTGATATGCTTTACCTTGTGCCTCAAATGATTCTCATATCCATGGACTTGGAAAAGCAAAGGACTCGATGGCGATGAAGAGCGTGCCGATTCTGTTCCTGTGTCTGTTCCTCAATCTCGCACAAGCGGATCTTGGTCAGTGTTCAGATGAGATTCCTGAGCTGATGGAGCCAGACGAACCAAGGACGAATGCGTACTTCTTCCCCAAGGTGCCACTCTCGGATTTGCGCTTTGCGTATCGGTTTGGTCTTGCGTTCGGGATCGAACTGGACCGTGAGATGCACGCCACTGTGCCTTTCTTAGAGGAGTCAGGACTTGATGTAGACTGGGTTCATCGTGAATGCCTGACCTCTTCGGAGGTGGAAGCTCTCTTCGGACGCATCCCGCAAGAGAAAGGCCAGTCCTACGCGATTGCTGTACCCGAACTGGAAAGCGTGAAGCTTCTGTCAACCACGGGGATAGCATTGATGCCATACGAAAATTGGAA
>SLSB01000466.1 GCA_007130675.1 Candidatus Hydrogenedentota bacterium
ATCAGGCAGATACCCCTGCCCCGGATTGGTGTAGAGGTGCATATGGATATCTTCGCTATCGACCTTGTGCTGAAGCATTTTGGCGTAGCGGTAGATGTACGGCGCGGCATCCTCGTAATAGCCCTGCAGAAAGTCATACATGACCACGTCGGGGTCCAGCGAGTGGTCCCGCATGAACTCGGTGGCGTAGTAGCCGCGCAAGAGGCTGAACTCTCCACCGCCGCCGCCATGTCCCATGCCTTGCGAATAGATGCCCTCGACACCAATGCGTTCGAAGAACTTGTAGTCGGCCGCCATCGCGCCCATGTTCGGGTAGGGGTTGTAATAATGGGCGAAATTGACGATGTAGTACCAGATGTACAGGTGATCGCAGATCTCGGCCCACCGTTCCGCGCGCCGGCGGAACTCGGCGTTTTTCTCACACGTGGCGATGGGGTGGCTCTGGCAGCTCGGAAACATATGACAAAGCCACACTGCCACATTGGGATGCATCACCATATTTTGGGGCGGTTCCTCGGTGTACATATACGCAAGCGTGCCGACTATAACGTCCGGGAATTCTGCGGACACGCGTTCCGCCAACTCGTTGACGAACCAGAACTGTGTTCCACCGTCCGTGCCGAGTTCTTCATTCATGGCCGAGCATTCCGAACACTCGCAGTACGCGTACCAGTCCTGCTGCGAGAAATTCTGCTGCTCGAACTGGGGACGTTCCCGGATGCGCGCCAGCATTTTCTCGGTCACAATCTCGAGCACGTCGGGATTGGTGAGGCAAAGCTGCGTTTCATCGCGCACGCGCTGGCCGCCGATCTCGGAGAAATACTCGGGGTGGTCATCGAAATAATCCCGCGGATGAATGTAGCGGAAAAACGAGTGGGCCCGGCCATCGTGGGCGTATTGGATCCCCAGTTCGTTATCGGGGCCGCCTGTCCCGTTGTTTTCGCCTCGTCTCGCCCGGAACTCGGCATCGCCTCCGGGCCAGTTATAGCTGGTAAGCCGCCATCTGAACGAAGGCTGAACCACCTCGGCCTCAGTGCGCACGCGGGCATAGGCCGTCTCGAGCTCGGGCGTTCGGGTCACGCCCGGCGCGTACCAGCGTACGCCCAAGTCATCCTCGAGAAACGCCCGCGCGCCATACAGCGTCCCCGCCGACGGCGACCCCGCGATCACCACATGCTCGTCCACGGTCATCATAACGTAGCCTTGGTCGCCGAGTTCCTCGGGACTTGGATTGACGCCCAGGCCCTCGGCGATCGGGCCGGAACCCAGCACGATCATGGGAACGTTTTCATCGGGTTGGCCTTCGACTATGGGCAATTCCACACCCGTGCAGGCCGCGAAATGCGTTTGAATTTCCTGGGCCGCGTAATGCTCGGACGGGCTCGCGTCGGGTTCGAGAACTATGAGATAGCTGCTCATTGCGTTTTCAGCCAGCACGATACCGTCCGTGGCGGGACCCGGCACCTCCGGAATCTCGACATCCGGAGCCACTCCGGCCAAGGGATCCGGCTCGGGTTCAGGCTCCGGTTCCGGTACGGGGAGGGGCTCGGGGATGGGGTCAGGCGTTGGTTCGAATTCGGGGGGCGGCTGCACGCCGGGTTCCGGGCCGCACGAGACCAGAGCAAACATGGTCAGCACCACGATGCATACAGTGATCAGTAGCGGTTTCATAACAGACTTCTCCTCTTGCATGTCTTTGCCGTTTTTTGCCAAGCTGCGTGGCCAATAATGGCAAGCATCTTGACGGGAAGTCAATTTACGCATTGTTCATAATCTGCACGCAGCCGTCTCGACTTGTCAGATTGTGTGGGGTATGCTGACACCTTGCAAGAAGAACCTTGAAGGAGTTGCGGACCGGCTGAGCAATTCTACCGCCTGACGGAGAGGAAACCGATGCCGAGGTTTTGGCATTACGGATAGAATCTGATGGAACCGTGTGGAGGTGGTGCGAAATAATGGGCTATGACGCCCGGCCAGTTGCAACCATGACGTTAGACCTTTTTGAGGGGAGTCTGAGACGAATGAAACGCATTGGTATCGCATTGGTGATGGTGTTTTGCGTTGCGGCAGGCGTATGGGGGGCGGACATGCCGCCTCTTCCTCCGCCCCTCGAGGGCGAACCGCTGCCGGGGATGCCTTTCGAGACGACCGAACAGGCCCGGGCAGCCTTCCGATCCGTTGGCAACACGTTGCCGGTCGAGCTGGGCGGCCCCCCGAATCGCAATGTGCTGCGCATGCCCTGCCGGTTCGAAGGTGTCGAAACCGAACGCGCGGTCTGGGACTGGTACGGCAGCCTCGATCTCACCCGGAACCAGGGAGTGCAGTTCCGGTTCTACAGTCCGGATACTTCGCCGGTCTCGTATTTCTCGCTGTATCTCCGCAGCGGCGACGGCTGGTACCACATGCCATTCGGAACGCGGACGCCCGGAGAATGGGCTACCATCCGGCTGGACAAATCGGCGACCAGTATGGAGGGGCGGCCCGCGGGGTGGGGCAGCATCGATCTTATGCGCATCGCCGCGTGGCGGGGCCGCGAACAAAACACGGAGTTCTACATCGCCGATGTCTCATTTCGCGGGGCCGACCCGCCCATCGGGATTGTGCGCAATGAATCGGCGGCGGCCAGCAGCGAATACCGGACCATCAAGGGATGTGTCGAGTTTATCGCGGAGCAGTTCGAGACGCTAGGCATTCCCTTCGCCATCATGAGCGATCTGGACCTGTCCAACGCTTTCTTGCGCGACAAAAAACTGGTCATTCTGCCGTATAACCCTTCGATGTCCGATGCCGCCGTGCAAGCCTTGGCACGATACCTCGAGAACGGCGGCAGGCTCATGTCGTTTTACCGCCTCGACGAACGGCTCGCGCCGCTGATGGGTATGCGAGCCGGGCGATACGTAGGCCGCGGTAATGGGGTCACGTTTGCCAGCATCCGCGCAACCGCCACCCCGCTCGAGGGCCAGCCCGTTGCGGCCGGGCAGCGTTCGTGGAATATCATCGACGTGCTCCCCATCGAGGGCCGGAGCCGCGCCGTGGCCGCATGGTATGACGAATCGGGCCGGCCCACCGGCCACAACGCCATAGCCGCCTCGGACAACGCGGTGCACATGAGCCATATTCTGATGGCGGAGGATGCGGATCAGAAACGGATGCTCTTGCTTGCAATGGCGGGGCACCTTGTGCCGGAGGTCTGGCGCCTGGCCGCGCAACATGCACGCGCCGAGGCCGGGGCGATAGCCGATTACCCGGATTTCGCCGCCGCCAGAAGCGGATTGCTGGCGACTGCGTCGAATGGACCTCTTGTGCAGCGGCATCTTGACGAAGCACAAGCACTGCTGGCAGGCGCCTCCGAATTGGTGGAGAACAACCGGTATCCCGAAGCCATCCAGGCTGCCGAGCAGATGAAGCGCGCGATGCGAAAGGCCTATTGCGCCGCGCAATCCCCGCTGCCCGGCGAATTCCGCGCCTATTGGTGTCATAGCGCGTTCGGCGTGGATGGCGTCTCCTGGGATGAGGCGATCAAACGCCTGGCCGACAACGGTTTTACTGCCATTTTGCCCAATATGCTGTGGGGGGGCGTGGCGTTTTACCCGAGCGAGGTGCTGCCCACGGCCGGCGAAGTGGCCCGGAGGGGCGACCAGATCGCCCTGTGCCTCGATGCGTGCAGGAAATACGGCATCGAGTGTCATGTGTGGAAGGTCAACTACAACATGGGTTCGAGCACGCCCAGGGAATTCGTGGACCGCATGAACGCCGAGGGGCGGACGCAGGTCAGCGTCACGGGCGAACCACGGCGGCAATGGCTGTGTCCGTCGCATCCGGCCAACCAGCGGCTCGAGATCGAGTCGATGGTCGAGGTGGCGCGGAACTATGACGTCGACGGCATCCATTTCGATTACATCCGCTATCCCGGCGCGGAGTACTGTTTTTGCGCGGGGTGCCGCTCGCGCTTCGAGCAGCAGTTAGGCCGTCGCGTCGCGGACTGGCCCAAAGACGTCGGCGCCGAAGGGCGCGACCTCGATGCATGGCTCGAATTCCGCAGGCAGAACATCACGAAGGTCGTGGCCGCCGTCCACGAGCGCGCCCGGCAGGTCCGGCCGGGCATCCAGATATCGGCGGCGGTGTTCGACAATTGGCCGCGGCACCGCGACACCATTGGCCAGGATTGGAAGCTCTGGTGCGACAGAGGCTATCTCGATTTTGTCTGTCCGATGGACTACACGCCCTACAACGACACGTTCCGCAATATGGTTTCGCAGCAATTGTCGTGGGCGGGCAATGTGCCCTGCTATCCCGGCATCGGCCAGAGCACCTGGGCGGACCGTATGGACATCGTGAAGCTCATCGAGCAAATCACCATCACGCGCGAGCTGGGCACGGGCGGCTTCACCGTGTTCAACTACGGCACCGCCGAATATCAGGACATTGTGCCCCTGTTAGGCATGGGCATCACCAGGAAGTAGCGAAAAGGTCAGTGTGATCTTTCAGCGCCATCGGCGCGGCCAAGACAAATCCGCGCAACGTTTTAGTGATCTTGCAGCGCCATCGGCGCGAGCTAAAAATAGCCCGGGGCAAGGAACGCGCGTGCGCGTGACGCCGCCCCGGGATCAGCGGCCCCACCCCATCCCGCAGCGCTGAAAGCGCGAGCCAAATCAAGCCCAACCCAAAGAGAATGGAGACCTCCGGTCGCAATAGTGGCGCGGTCAGGAGACCGGCCACAGCGGCAGCGCCAACCCCGCCCAAGGTGTGCTCGAGTTGCAGGAGATACCGAAAGCCTCACGGCGAACTGTCCCAGATCGAGGGGATGTTGAGCTGTGGGCAGCCGTAAAGCAGGGTGAGCAGGAAGAGAGCGGCAATAATCGATAGCAAGAGCCGCA
>SLSB01000227.1 GCA_007130675.1 Candidatus Hydrogenedentota bacterium
AAGGACTCGGAGGGTTTTTTCGGTCTCACCAACCATGACGAAACCTGGAAACCTGCCGCGCACGCCTACAGCCTCTTCTCGCACCATTGCCGCAACAGCGAGATCCGCGCGGACTTGGTCAAGCTTCGTGGGGGGCTTGCGGCGCGACAGCTTCGGACGGCCCTCTACCGGCGCGCCAACGGCGAATCGGCGCTGATACTGTGGTTCGAACCCGGTCTGCGCCCGGGCGCGCATGCGCGCGTCACCATAGACTTGGGCCCACTCCAAGAACCGGCCACAATGCACGGAATCACCGACGGCGACACCAAACCCCTGCTCGACGACATCGTTGACATCACCGAGACGCCCACGTTTATCACGTTCAGCGCGCAGAATTCCGAGACGCCGGTGCGCCTTGACGTTTCGACTGCGCCCAGTGATGCGGCATGGCTTCTGCTCGCGCTCGTGGTGGTTTTGGCGGCTGGGTATGCCGCACTGCGCAAACGGCCGGCGTAACGCCGCTGCGGCCTGAGCACGAAAGAAGATACCCCGGCTTCCGATGCGGTAATTCCGAGTCTACGCCGCACCTCAGGCAGATCGGGACGGAAGAACAGTGGGTTTACACGTTGGGTGACGGGACACTCCGTCAGTGCGTTTGCGCGCTGTCAAGTGGTCTGGCCATGCGCTAACTCTTCGACCCACCCGAGCATGTGGCGCGCACGGGCGGAAGCGGTGTGGTGTCTTATTAGATGTGCATGTCCCGCACGCGCGATTTCCGCGGCTTCCTCCGGGTGGGCCAGGTAATACTTCAACTTGGCATCGAGGTCTTCAAGATCATCGAAAAACACGGCCGATTCCCCGTCACGGAAGTTGTGGGGAATGCGAATTGGCAAGCGCTCGGAGAGCAGCATGCAGCCGTGCGCGGGGATTTCCCAGTATCGCACTGTGTCGAATCCGCCTCCGAAGATGTTTATTCCGATGCGCGAGGAGGCCAGCGCTTGCGTGTATTCGCTCTGTGAGTACTTGTGGTCGAGGCGCATGCCGAATGCCTGTTCGATGTGTTCGAGATAGAGGCGCCGCAGGCCGAACTGGCGGTGCCCTGCCCAGAAAAGGGCGTTTGGGCGTTCCGTGCAGACAGGTTGCGGCACCTTCGCGTCCGCGTACGCGAAGGGCAGCGGAAACGTGCGCTCGGGATAGCGGTAGCACGCAAGCATTTCCCGCTTGAAGTAGCCGGCAGCCCGCTCGGGAGCGATTCCCAGCAACTCGGGTGACTTCGTGAGGTTGTCCAGCGGATCGTCCTGCTGATCCAGCACGAACAGGGGCGTTTCACCCGCCGACTGCACGAGGGCCCGGGCTTCTTCGGCGTCCAGGCCGCGTTCCAGATCGCCCCACACGATGAAGCTGAATTCGCCCTTGGCAAGCTGTGCGAGAATATCGGAGAATGGCAGGTCTGCTCCGGGGCGGTTGAACAAGCAGGGATACCGTGCCAATTCTGGCGATGTTTGACCATGCAGGGTGGGTTTCCAGGGATACTCGACCACGGATTCGGCCCCAAGGACCTCACAAAGGCCGTCATACAGCACATCCAGCCCATAATGTGGGCGTGGATGTGTCACAAACAGGATGCGCGGGGCAGGCGAGGAAGGCGTCCACACAGGAGGGGCCTCGCAGGGCACCGGCATAACCGGCTCAGGCGCATAGCGCGCGAGTTGTTCGTGTGCGGTATGGTCGCACGACACATGCAGAACTGAACGCAACAGACCTGCCGCCATGGCGTCATCTCCCAGCACATGCCACGCCTCCGCATGGAGCCGTAACGCCTGTTCATGGGTAGGGAGCGTTGCCATTATCTGGTAGAAGAGCGCTTGAGACATATAGAAGAGTTCGAGACGTTCACGGCCGCTCACGGCCTTCATCCATGCCAGCAGGCAGAGTTGCCGCTCCGAGCCGACCGCAATCTTCATGTCGGAATGCTGAAGGAACCGCTCCGGGATCGCCTCGAGAATTTCGTGGGCCCAGCCCGGGCGGCCGGCAGCAAAGAGAGCTTGCGCATGTCGTACCGGATTGTATTCACGACGCACGGCCATCACCAGAAAGGCCGGTGACCAGCGGTGGCGGTTGGACGGGTCTGACCAGTCGATTTCAACACCGTCAACACCCGATTCCGCGCTGGTGTTTATCTTATTTGCAAAGGTTTCTGCCTCCGGATCGCTCCAGATGTAGTAGGCGTTCAGCCCTTCAGCCTGCAAGGTCTCTTGCACACCGCGAAAAGTAGTACCGGCTTGCGGGGAGTGCGAACCCGGATGCGCCGCGAAATTCGCATTGCGAACCGCGAACAAGACAAGGCCATCCTGGGGCAGATATGGCAGAAGCCATCGAATCCGTGCACCCACCGGTTCGTGGTGTTCGTTCACTCCCGGCAGCACGATGCAATCCAAATGTTCAGGCAGGAAAGGGAGCGGCTCTCCCGTTTCGTTGGCGAGGTGTGCTGTGTGCCCCGCTCGTACAGCTCTGGCATGCCCGGCCGCCTCGAGCGTCACGACCCAAAGCTCGACGCCACTCTGTCTCAGGACGTCCGCCAAAGCGGAATTCCAGCCCAGCATAAGCACCCGCCGCACACACCGGGGCAAGCGTGCGGCCCAGTGGGCCGGTTCGCGTGCAAATGTCCCCCTCTCGAAACTCATGATAGTGACAGATTACCACACTGGTTGAGAGCGAACTAATCCGGATACTGTACAGCTTTCAATTGGTGCTCATCGGCGTCTTACGCAAACGGTTGACCATGAATGCATCACAATTCTCAGAGGCCGCCGGCTGCTGAAGGATGCGGGCTCACCAGGTTGCGGAGAAGCTCTTTTCCCTCAAAGAACGGGCGGGTCCACGAGAACCCGCCCGCACACCTGTGGCGATTTGGAGATGTCCGGCTGTTAATCAGTGGCCGCTTTGGGCAGCGCCTGCGCCACGTTGGCCAAGTTGCGCGTTCATCATGAACAGGCCGTTCGGGTGCTCGCCGATCATCTTCACCTTCTGGAGGATGTCATCCGCCGTGGCTTCTTCTTCGACCTGTTCGGCGACGAACCACTGGAGGAAATTCTCGGTGGCGTAGTCATTTTCGTCGCGTGCGAGGGCCACGAGACCGTTGATGAGTTTGGTCACTTTGCGCTCGTGTTTCAGGACCTCATCGAAGATCTTCTCGGGTTTGCCGAAGTTCACGGGCGGTTTTTCGATAGCCTCAAACACGACCCGGCCGCCCGTTTCCACAATGTACGTGTAAAACTTCATCGCGTGGGTCATTTCTTCGTGGGCTTGGGCCTTCATCCAATTGGCGAAGCCGTCCAGATTTTCCGAGTCGAAATGTGCTCCCATGGCTGCGTAGAGATACGCCGAATACATCTCGGCATTGATCTGTTTGTTGAGAGCCTTTTCCATCTTCTTGCTTGGCATGACACTTCCTTTCCCCATGGCGGGGGTGCTGCGTTTCCCCCGTCCGTTCCCGTTCTTTTGGCTCACGCCGCGAAAAGACTCTTTGTGAACTTTCCCGAACGTGAACAACGCGAACGATGTTCTCCTTGCGCCGAGGCGGTGCGTCAGTGCGCCGCCAAGGGCATAGTACTACCAACCGATCATGGAGAACAAGAAACACAACCCATTCATTCCTTTGACGTTGCCGGAGCGGGCGAATGGCGCCTGTCAGTACACAAGGTCGCGGAAATGGCGCACCGTGTGGAACGTGATGAGGTTTCCGTCGTGGGCGCTCTTGGCGCGTTCGTCGCCCGAACGCGAGAGAATGTGGAGGTCGTCGCCGTCAATGACCATCGAGGCGTAATGGCGGGCCTGTTTGTAGGCCCCGGAATCCGCCACGCGCGCCGCAAAGCACCAGTCCACGCAATTCTTCGAGAAATGCACGACCAAACGGTGCCGCTCGTTGTTCGGCAGGTTGTAGCGGTCGCCATCGAGCCGGTCGGGCCGCGTCATCGAGTCCGTGGCTTGCGACGAGAGCAGCCAGAACAGCTTGGTCTGCTCATCGTAGAGGATATGAAACTTCATCTGACCGCCCGGACACGGCACGAAGAGCATCAGCGCGCCCGAGGGCGCTTTCTCGAGGGAGACGGTGATACTGGACTTGTCTTCCGACTCGACCGCCTTTGCGATTGCCGCCAGATTCGTAGAGCCGGTATGCGCGCGCATCCACAGGTGAAACGTCCGGCCCTCGGGATCGTGCCAGAGATGGTCGGGGTCCACAAACTGCACGACATTGGTCTCAAGCCAGCCTGGCGGGGCCATGTAGCGCCGGTCTTCGTTGTCCGGGGGTACGGTGGGGCCCGGGGTATAGAACGGAACGCCGATCAAGTGTGCCGGGCCGGCCTCTTCCAGCGCGTCGCGATAGGAGAGGGCATTGGAGAAGGTCCACGCCACGCGCGAGGTCAGGTCGGCGCTAACATCGGCGGCCATCACGACAGGGGCGAGTACGGAGACTTCCCATCCCCGCAAAGACGTGTCTGTATTCTTTTCCATCACGAGGTATATCCGTCCATTTGCATAATGGACGTTGCACGGCGCCTGGTGCCAGCGTTCGCCTTCTGTGAGCCACGATGTTTCGCTCCAGGTTTCACCATTGTCGTTAGATTTGACGATGCCGAGATCGCCGCTGTGGCCGAGGACATACACGGCGTTGCCTGCGGCGAAGGGGCGGGCGTGATACATCGGCACATTTGCCCGGTGGATCCAGGTCTGGCCCCGATCGTCGCTGGTGAAGATCCGGCCGCGGTACGATTCGGGGCCCTGCTTGTCTCGGAGGCCGGGGCCGCCCACGTCAAGCGTCGCGACGAGGCGGCCGCCGGGCAGCAGCGCCAACCCGGGGCTGTATGCGCGGAAATTCCAAGGGTCCGGCGACTCGTAGACGGTCACAAAACCATCCGCGGCGAGAGGTATTGGGCCCGGAGACCTTTTCGGCTTAAGCCCGGCGCCAGATGGGGCCGGGCTCAACGCGGTTCCAAACGCAATGGACTGAACAAACGTTCTGCGCCGCATTTGGCCTCCTTCCGCCGGACTTGAGACTATGCCAATAGCACGTATCCGTCCGCGATTGCTTTTTTGCCCTGTCCGTTGAGGGCCTCGTAGAACAGATGGGTGCCGGGGTTTGCCGGAGCGCGCGCCAACAAGCGCAATTCGATGTCGACTCCGGGGGATACCATGCCGCGAAACGTGCAGCTCAATTGCTTCAGGCGGCTCGGGTTCGCGTCGGCTTCGCGATTGATCAATTCACGCAGTGCGATGGCCAAGGTGGCCGTGCCCTGGAGGATGGGTTCAGGCAAGCCGACGCTCTGGGCAAACATCTTCGATGTGTGAATGGGAAACGAGAGCCCGGTGCAGCCGTCATAGACATGCGCGGTAAGCGGGTCGATGTGGATCGTATCCTCCCACACTGGCCCGTTTGCTTGCGGCACAACAGGCGGGGTATAGATCTCACCATCGGAACGGCCTTCATCGGCGCAGCGGACCCCGCGGTAAAATGCGCCGCCATACTCGGTGAAGACTGGTGCGCCGTCTGCATCCTCGGTTTCGAAGCGCACAATAGACAGCGTGCCGCCGCGCTGGGGCAGCACAGCGAAGATCTGGCCTTTGATGGTCAGGCGGTCGCCCGGCCGCAGGGGCCGATGCATAATAATCGCTTCCGAAAAATGCACCTGGCGCTGATAGACCTCTTCGGGCCATGCGTCCATCCCCCAGTATTCGTGACGGTTCACGTAAATAGGCCACGTGAGCGCCGTGGCAAGCATGGGGGGTGCGATAATTCCCTCTTCCCGCGTATCGTCAAAATAGAACGGGTTATTGTCGCCGACTGATGCGGCAAAATTCATGGATTCCCGCCAGCCTACCTCGACGTGATGTGGTTTGGTCCAGCGGCCAACGTATTTCGAGTCTAACTGCAGTGCCAATGGAATTCCCTCCTGATGAGGAACCTTACCATGTTGTCCCTGTGGAATGAAAGCCATCTGAGAAACCGGTTTCCAGCAGAATGCAGGCCCAAGCGCAGCGAAAGGGTGCTCTTGGGGCCGGTGCCGGAGTGCTATCGGCCCCATGCCCCACCTCGGGAAATTGCCGGGAGCCCGCTCACTATTTGGTCGGGGATGGCTGGTAATGACAAGAAGGGCGCCGGAAACAGGTTTCGGCGCCCCGCAGGAGTCATTCGAGGTGGTTCTTAGACGTGCTTCGCCAGGTAATCGGCCACGCCTTCGGTGGTGGCTTTCATGGCGTCGTCACCCGGTTTCCAATTGGCTGGGCACACTTCGCCGAACTTCTCTGTATATTGCAGCGCATCGAGTGTGCGGATGGCCTCGTCGACGTTTCGGCCGAGGGGCAAGTCGTTGATGACCGCATGGCGGATCACACCGTCTCTGTCAATCAGAAACAAGCCGCGCAACGCCACGCTGTTTTGGAACAAGACACCGTAGCTTCGCGCGATGTCTTTGCTGAGGTCGGCCACCAGCGGAAACTGCACATTGCCAATGCCGCCTTTTTCGCATGGCGTGTTCTTCCATGCGAAGTGGGTGAACTGGGAATCTACCGATACGCCGATCAATTCACATTCGCGTTTCTTAAACTCGTCGAGCGCTTTGTCGAACGCGACGATCTCGGAGGGGCAAACGAAGGTGAAGTCCAGCGGATAAAAGAACAGCACCGCATATTTTCCTCCGCGCAGGTCTGACAGGCTCTTGGGCGCGATCGAATTGTCCGGCATAACTGTTTCGGCCGTGAATTCCGGGGCTTTCTGCGTAACCAAACTCGTCATGGCATTTTCTCCTCGCTTACAACGTTAGACCAACCGGTGCACGTGATCGCGCCGGCCATTTAATCCACCTACAACACTTCGCCGACCGCATTTGATTCCATCCCAAAGGCGCGTAACAATTGATGCACGCCGCCCTCCTGCCGAATGCCCAGCCGGGTCAGTGCAAAATCGAAACGTACCGGGTCCGCGGGATCAGCGCCGCGCAGCGCTTGGGTAAGCTCGAGGGCGCAACGGCCGTCAGCCTGTTTGCGCGACGTAAATCCCAAGGCGCGCCCGATCCGGTGCATGTGCGTATCCACGGGACATATCAGCCTGCTGGCTGGTACCGCCGGCCACCCGCCCGGATCCACGGCATCACAACGGACCATCCAGCGCAGAAAGAGGTGCAGCCGTTTACACGCGCTGCCTCGCTCGGGAATGGGCAGCAGATAATTTGCGTCGGCTGTACAGACTTTTCGAAGGGTCCGTACGAAAGCTTCGAGCGCCGGAAGCACGGAGGTATGGTGTTCGCGATAATTGTTGCAAAACAGAGCCTCGAGCGAACCCCATTGTTCCGTGACAATCTTCATGGCCCACAGCAGCTCGAAGAGTTCGCGTTCGGTGACAAACCTATGCCGGAAGCCCGCACATGTCTTTTCGAGTTGCCGGTGCGTGGTTTGTTCCAGGAACGCTCGGGGTTTCCCCAGCCGGGCCATAACAGTTCCGGCGCTTTTCAGTATCTGCGATACCCTGCCAAACGCCAGAGAGGACGTAATCATTCCCGTGATTTCCCGGTCGAGAGGGTCTTCATAGTGATAGAGAAGTTCGAGTGGATCGGGATGTACGAAGACGCGATGGTGATAGCGGGCATATACCGCTTCGAGCCCCGCCTTGATTCCGGGTGGCAAGGCAGCGGTTTCCGGGTCGTTGTTTCGTGAGGAGAGGCCGGCAGAAGCCTCGCGATTCGGGCCGCTCAACGGGTCTCGCGCTCCACGGCGTCCTGGAACGGTTCATCCTGCGCCTCCAGAGCGGATTCCATCGCTTCCTTTTTGGACGCGCTTTCCTCGGAAAGCTGCAAGAGATGCAACCCCTCGAACTGAAGACAGACGAGTCCCGTGCCAATGACCAAGCCGGCGTTCAGCAGATGACTGAGGATTGCAAGCGCCAAGGCGTCGGCATAGGACACTTCCGGGGCCACCAGTTTCAGGCCTGCCACAAGAGGCACTTGGAATTGCCCCACAAACCCGGGCGTTCCGGGAACGCTGATGGCAATGGCCAGGGCAGCTTGCATCACGAACACGGTATACCACGGCGCCTGTACCCCGAAGGCGAACAGCATGCATTGCAGCATCGCCACGAAGCACGCCCATGTCGCCAGATTGTAGGCGACGGACTTGGCCATGTCCGAAGCAGAGCGGAACACGTCGAACCCTTCCGCGAACTGCCCGAGCGTGCGATGGGTCCAGCCGCCCAGCCGATGGCACAATCTGGCGAGGGGTGCGGCGAAGGCAAGCCGTTTTTCGATAAAGGCAAAAAAACCGTCGGATATGCGCAAAACCAAGTTCTTGTTTATGTAAAGCAACACAAATACGGTTACCACAATCAACAAAAAGAGTCCTGCACCAGCGGCGCCCGTGTGGTAGGCGCTGGCGGGCACGCGTATCGGCGCATCGCTGCGAAACAGTTCTCCCGGTATCTCGATGGTCGTGTCCGGACGATAGGCCGAGAGCGCAACTGCCATAACTGCCATCAGTCCAATGAGATCGTTGACGCGGTCCAACGCGACTAGGGCGAAACAGCGGACCACTCCCAGTGTGGTCAACCGGGCCAACACTACTGCGCGCACGAGTTCGCCGATCCGTGCCGGGAGCGTAAAATTGGCCAGAAACCCGATTTGCGTGGCGGAAAACATGCTACGGAAAGGCACCCCGGGCTCGGCGGCCCGCACGACATAACTCCATCGTTTCACACGCCCGAGAAAGCTGATGCCGATGATCACCACCCCCGCACCGATCCAGCCCCAGCGGATTCCCTGGAAGGATTGTTTGAGGCCGTCCCAGCTTGTGCCCTGAAACATCCACCACAAGATGAAAAGGCCAATGGCAAGGCCCACTACCCCTTGTATGGTCTGTTTAACTCGCGTTTGCAACCAGGATTCTCCACGGAACTTGGCTGGCCCGGTCGAACCGGGCGCTCACGGCTTTGAAAATCAATATACTCACGAGCGGAAGCGGCCCTTGGGCGTTGGGTCCAGCTTGCCTAGCGGCGTTTTGCCACGTTTTTTCTGGAAGGTCTGGGCGACCGAGGCGCGGCTTTGTTCGTCAGGGGGGAGCCAGCCGCGCCGCTGATTAGGCTTCCTGTCCGTTTTGTGCTGCAATTCGATGTGGGCAGCCTGAAGCCGGTCAAGCAGGAGCAAACGGCACGACAGGCACAAGTCTGAGTTGCCTTCGACGTTCTGTTCATGGCAGCGGCTGCACAGAGGCTGACTCCTGCGCTCGATATCCCTGCGCAAGACGGTTGCGTTTTGCAGATGCTGCTTCACCGTGTTGGGGGCGAGCCCGGACGCTTCGGCCAGCAGGTCCAGAGTCAAGCTTTCTTCATCTAATTTGTCGAGGGCCTCGTATATCGCTTCCAACTGCTCGATGCGGCGTTGTGCACACGGTCTGCACATGCCCTGATGGTCGCGGACCACCACAACGGCGCCACATTCTTTGCAGTTTATAAGATCAAGTTTCATAAGTCTTTAGCTCGCGGGCCAAGCTCTCCACCCTGACTAGAAATCCTTCCAGGCTGTCTTCATTGTCCAATACCCAGTCCGCCAGCGCAAGTTTTTTGTCGGGAGGTGTTTGGGCGCGCACTCGCTGCGCGGCAGCCTCGCGGGTAAGTCCCCTGGCTTTCATCAACCGCTCGATGCGTGTTGTTTCGCGGCAGGTGACCAGAATAAGGCCATCCAGACAGGGTTCGCGCTCGCCGGATTCACCAATCAGTGCCGCATCGAGAATGACCGTTTTGTGCCCTTGGCTCGCCAAGTCCCGAATCCGGCGCCGTATCTGCGTTTTGATGCACGGATGCACGATTTCGTTCAATTTCTTGCGTGCTTGTGGGTCTGAAAACACGCGATCTCCCAGCTCCGAGCGGTCGATGTGCCCCTCGGAGACGATATCGGGGCCAAATGCCTGGATGACCGCTGTTTCGGCCTCGCCGCCGGGCTTGATGACTTCATGGCCGATGGCGTCGGCGTCGATGACCGGGAACCCGAGTTCGGCGAACCGGCGCGCCGCTTCCGACTTGCCGCTACCGGTCCCGCCGGTAAGGCCGATCACCCGGATCTTGTGTTGGCAGTCCATCATCGAGCGTCGTGTCTTCTCATTGTGGGGAATCCTCGCGCGCCATGTAGTCTTCCAGAGCCTTTTCGTAGCGTCCCTGCGCACGCAGGATGCGCTCGACCAGTTCGCGGAGCGCGCCCTGTCCGCCGGGCGCGTCCGTCACGAAATCCGCTGCGCTCTTGGCTTCCGGGGCGGCATCGGCAACCGCTACGCCGACGCCCACCGCGGCGATGGCGCGCACGTCGATAATATCATCGCCCAGAAAGGCCAGCTCACACATATCCAAGTCATGCCGGGCAGCGATCTCCTCGCATACGCGCTGTTTGTTTTTGACCCACATGACGCAGTCCGAACACTGCCACGTGGCTGCGATGGCTTCGACTGCCTTGCTGCCGAGGCCTGACACCAGGGCCATCCGGCCCCCTGCAATCCGCCATAACGTCATGGCGGTTACATCCCGCACGTGCACCGTGCGGAATGGCTTTCCCTCTCCATCAAACGCGATGCTTCCGTCGGTCAGCACTCCATCGACGTCAGAGATCAGAAGGCGTACACGTTTCAGTTTTTCATCCAAGGCTGTCACTGGGGTGGTATCCCTGTGCTGTTTCTGCGAGTTCTGCCCTTCGCATCGGGCCGTTTCGGTCATTTTCTTTCAATAGACAAGATTACCGTCAGCGTTCCGTGCACAACGGCCGGGCTCACCAGGCGAATGCGCAGTTGAGGCTCGGCATTCTCGATAACACGCGCAACTGACGTTTCCAGGCGTTGCCGTTCTGTCGCACACTCGACATGGCACTCCTTTGACGCATGCAAGGGGTTCGTAACAATCTCGTTGAGAAGGACGGACTGGTGAAACGTGAGTTGAATCTCCAGGCCATGCGGACGCCCGGTCTTTTCGTGCAATCGAACCCATGACGGCCCCGTTGGTGAGAACAGCGGCACATTCAGGAAGCGCACCCCTTTTGGCAGGTGCGGGCGTATCCAGAGCACATGGGCGGCTGCGTCCATGAATACGCCATGCAGCGACTCGTACGCATGCCACACGGATAGTGCGCTCATGTTGCGGTCTTGCGCGCGGCCGCGCGGTTCGTTGGTGTTGCAATCCCAGCTCAGCGGATGGTTAAAGGCGCGCGCACCTCTCATCCATACGCACTTGAAAATGCGTTCGATCATGTACAGCCCATGATCGGGGCGGCCGCAGTGCAGCAGGAGACATGCGAAATGGGCCAGATAGATGCCGGGCCAGCCGTGTTCGGTGTGTGGTTCTCCAGGAATACCCGGCGGATTTTCACACGGATAACCATCGGGCATGGTGGCCTTGACCACGCCATAGGCTCTTTCGTTCATGCGTTGGATTGTAACCAAAGCCTGGCGCACCCTGCCGGGTTCGAAGAGGCCCCCCAGCCCCATCCATTGGGCGTACCATTCGCCCGCGAGCTGGCCGGTGTGGCACCCGCTCTGCCAATCCTCTGGACGGGGACGTTCGCCTGAGCCGGGCGCGCAATAGAGGTAATGGCCGCGTTCTTCATTCCACAACAGCGATTCGAAATGCTTCACCGCATCTTCCGAGAGGTCGCGGTACTGCCGGGCCTCGTCGGGGTGTCCCAGCAGCTCGGCGAGGGCAGCATAAGCGCGCATCGCCGCAATCCAGAGCCCTGAGGTGTAGCTGTTCACGCCCTCGGCTACCCACCCGTCATACATCGTCGAAAAACCCGATTGCCACGGCAGGCCATGGCCGTCTTTATCCATCGTTCGAGTATGGCGCATGGCAGCCCGCAAGCGCGGAAAAAGCGCCTCGGCTGTCTTCCTGTTTCCCGAGAGACGGAAATTGCGGCAAGCCAACAGCACGAACTTCGGTCCCAGGTCGGCTAGTTCCGCTTCATCCGGTCCGTCTTGCGGCGCCTTCATCCCCATGCGCCCGAGGTAACGCATGCATCGTCCGGGCGGGGTCTTGGGCATGGCGGCGGCCAAGGCGTGAAGCTCGGCTTCCTCCAATTCAGGGAATAACAGAAGTGTTGCCAGCGAACTGTACAAACGTTTGTCGAGACACCCGGTCATGGGGTCTTCGGGCGTTTCGAACATGGCAAACCGTCCCTTGCGCGTCAGCAAGGTGTTCGTTGCGAACGTGGCGCAGCTATTGAGCAGCATGCGGGAAAACCAGCGGGGAAGCGATGAATTCAACAGGGTGCTTTGCCATTTCTCGACGGCCCGGAAACAATAGTGCGCGTTCTTGAGGGCATAGCGTCCAACCTCGACGGCATTGGGGAATGTTTCGGCGTATTTGTTTCCGTGTTCGGCGCCGTCTGATTCGAACTTTGGGCAATACCAGCTCAAGACAAACAGAAAACGGCACTCCTGGTGCGGGAGCAGCTCGCGTGAGCAGCACACGGCCGCCAAATTTGCCGCTGGATTGCGCGACACCTGGTTTGCGAGGCTGCCGTCGTAGTGAAACTGTTGCCAGAAGGTATCGAGTTCCTGGGGATCGCTCTCATTCCAGCCGAGCACGGTGATCTTCTGGCCGTCTTGGGGCTGGGCCATCAGGGCATAGTTGCCCTCTGCGTTGTGGTCGATGCCTTCGGTTTTTCCGAAACGCAGGCCGACAAACCGGTTTGTGTCAGGCGTGCCGCCTGCCGGAACGGGATAGAAACTGCCGCGTTGCTCCGGGCGGTTTCGGCGTGTGCAGCCGCACAGGTTCTCCCAATTGAAGACGAACGAGACCTTGACCGGCGTGTGTTCGGGATTTCGCAAGGACACGTTCAAGTACATGGCTGGAATATTCGAGGCGTGGGTGTCGTGAGGAACAAAGGGCGTCATGGCCCGCCATGCCGCTTCCACGGTCGCGTCTTTGACATTGAGCGTGTAGTGCGAACACGGGTAGAGCGCTTTCCAAGTCAGCTCGTTGACGGGGGTAAACGTGGGGATGACCCCGGCTTCGGCGAACGGGAGATCGCATGCCGGTTGTAGGAACCGCGTCTGAACGCGGCCCAGACGGACAGTGCGCAGCGCAAGAAAGGCGCGGGAAGCTAAAGGAATTCGCGTTGATTTGTCGCGATTGTTGTTGATTGTAATATTGCGGAAACGGTTGTCGTTGCCCAGTTCGATGCAGCCGGTGCCAATGCCTCCCAGGGGCACGCCCCAGGTAACCGTTGCGCTTCTTTTGCCGCGGCTGACCGAAGCTGGTGTAAGGTTCGGGCGCTGAGCGTCTGGCCTGAAATCAGCCGGCATATGCCTTCGCTTTCCTCTCAACTCCGCGATTGACCGCCGGCATCAGCACCATCCAGGGTTGACTGGTCGAGTTCGAGCAGCATAACGAGCGCGTCTTCGCCGCTCTTGGGATAGTACCCCCGCCGCCGGGCGATTTGCCGGAAGCCCAATGTCTCATACAGATTCTGTGCTTTGCGATTCGATTCGCGGACTTCGAGCGTGGCGGTGCGCGCTCCGGCGCGCCGTGCAACCTCGAGCAGATGCAGAGTAAGGCGGCGTCCAAGTCCTTGCCCCCGAAAACGCTTGACCACGGTCACACTTGTAATGTGGGCTTCGTCAAGCACCAGCCAGAACCCGCCATACCCAGCCAGCGATCCTTCGAGCAGCATAACATAAAAGTACGAGCGGTTGTTTCGGATTTCTTCGAGAAACATGCTTCGGGACCAAGGTTCGGGATAGGCCTCGAGTTCCGTGTCCATGATCTCATCAAGATACGCCTCGGCAAGTGGCAAGAACTCGACCTGTGCTGTATGTGGGGTGCTCATGATGCGGTTGTCTTCCCGCGGTTTTGCTCGGCCTGTGACTTTCGGAGGTATTTGGGGGTCACGGAGGCCGCGTCGCTGCTGCAGCCGACGCGCAGCATTTCCCTGGCTTCCGCGGCCACTGCCGAAGCCCGAGGCGCCCAGAACGACTCGGGGAGCACGTGTGCAGCCGGCAGGCACGCGGCAATCCGTTCCCGATAGGCGCCCACGCCATCACCAAACAGCGTCACAGGCTTTTCACCCAGTTTTTGCGCAAATTCCTCGACAGGCACTGCGCACTCGTTCACCACCGTTTCACGTCTGCCTGCGTCGTACCGGTAGGCCGCGGCGAATACTTCGCCCATTCGCGCGTCCAGCAGGGGACAAATGACGCCTCCGACGGGTTCTGCCACCCGTGACAAAGCGCCGAGCGTGGGTACTCCGACCAGCGGCAATCCTTTCCCGAGTGCGAGACCTTTCCACGCGGCAATGCCCACACGAAGCCCCGTGAAGGATCCAGGCCCCGCGCTGACCGCCAACGCGCCGACATCGCCAAGGGTCAGGCCTGCCTCACCCAACACCCACGTCACCGTATCGAGCAGGCGTTCTGCATGGCTTCGGCCGCACCGTACCACGGTCTCGGCCAAAATATCGCCGCCGTCACAAACCGCGACGCTGTTGATAGAAGTAGCGGTATCTGCTGCTAAGACGATCATGGGCGCCTCACATGGGCGTAAACATTAATACTACAATGGTTTGGAAAGGCGGTTCCCCGACTTTGCGTACGCGCCGCCTGACCGTCCCCACACGTTCGGGGGTCGCGGTCCTTGTCGGTTCTGTTATGCCGCAAAGCCTTCCTACACACCCGCGACCGCAGGATGCGTCTGCTCCGGCGGTCGCGCTGCCAATCACTGTGAAAAGAACGCCTTAAACAACTAAAACAAAGGAGTTTCCGGGGTATCCGTCGAAGGTTGCTCCTGCGCATCTGCCGATTCAGAATCGGAAGATGGTTGCTGGTCTTGCTCCTGCGGCTGGTCCGAATAGGGAGATTGGGGAGCAAGGTCGGGCTGAGCAGGCTGATCAGGGGACTCGCTGGCCTCCTGAGGCTGCGGGGAACAAACGAGTTCCTTCATCTTTTTGCCGGGCCGGAACGTTACCACTTTTCGTTCCGGGACGGGAACCTGTTCGCCGGTTCGCGGATTCCGGCCTATGCGCGATGCGCGGGTTTTGACCTCGAAGACCCCAAAATCCCGCAATTCCCAGCGCTTCCCTTCAGCGAGGGTTTGCGAGATGGTCTCGAAGGCACCTTCAATAATCTTGGCCACGGTGCTTTGGGTAATCCCAAGCTCATTGGCCACTCGAATCACCAGCTCGCGCTTGGTCATTGTCACGGAATCACACCCTCCTCGCCAGCCGTGGCCGGGATGCTGCATCCCATAAACGGGCTGACTCGCTGGACTGCGGCTTCGCGTATCTGAATTATAAACGAATACTGCCGATTCTTTGCAAATCTTTTTGTATAGTCATCTTATCGATGAGCGCCGCGGAAGTCAACCGACTTTATGGCAGAGACTTTATGATACCTCCGCGGGCGTTTCGGATGCAGGTGCTGCAAATTTCCTGCAAATTTCCCGAAAGTTGCATGGTTGGAAGCCAATATCTTACAATCCTTTCTCGACATTAAGGCGCTTGATCATTCTGATGGACCTTTCATTTGCCGAAATACTCGCCGCGTATGTGTGTCTTTTGTTCTGCTTATCCGTTCATGAGGCAGCACATGCCTGGGCTGCTGAACGGGCGGGCGACCCGACAGGCCGCCTGCTCGGGCGGATTACGCTCAACCCATTTGCTCATATAGATCCTTTCGGTACGGTCGTGTTTCCTCTTATCATGATGATTACCGGGCTGCCGGTGTTCGGCTGGGCGAAACCTGTCCCATTCAACCCGGGCAATCTCAAGAGCGAGCGCTGGGGACCTGCCCTCGTGGCCTTAGCTGGGCCGCTGTCGCATCTTGTTCAATTGACCTTGCTGATTGTTGGGGCCCGGGTGGTTTTTGCGGTTTTTACTCCGGGAATCTCTACTGTGGTGGAGTCGCCATGGTTTTTCTTGCTTATCATGCTCGTAAACATTAACTTGGTCCTGATGCTGTTCAACCTGATTCCCGTGCCGCCGCTGGACGGGCACCACGTCTTATATCCGTTTTTGCCCCCGGGGGGCCAGCGCCTGATGGAAATGATCGGGCCGTATGGCATTCTCATCGCTCTGCTTGCCGCACGTTACGGTCTGGGAGCACCGCTGGCTTTTTTGCGTCGAGTGGTCAGTTTCTTATTATTCAGCGGCAGTGGTTTTTCGGGGTAGACCCCGCGGGCAGTCTCGGCTGCCAAGGCTGAGAACGCCGTGGAGAAGCGCGATTCAGACCGCAGAAAATAAGGGGAGAGTATCGCAATGAGTATCACCGTTGTCGGTTCGGTTGCACTGGATACCGTGGAAACGCCCGCTGGGCGTAACGAGGAAGGGCTGGGCGGCGCCGCCACATACTTCTCGCTGGCCGCCATTCACTACGCGCCCGTTCATCTCGTGGGGGTGGTCGGAGAAGATTTTCCGCAGCAGCATGTGGACCTTTTCCAACAGCGGGGCATCGGGCTCGAGGGTCTCGAACGTGCGCCGGGCAAAACGTTTCGCTGGACCGGACGCTACCACGAGGATGTGAACGAGCGAGACACGCTCGAGACCCAGCTCAATGTGTTCGAGGATTTTCACCCCAAGTTGCCCGATGCGTCACGGTCTGCGGACTATCTCTTTCTCGGCAACATCCACCCGTCTCTTCAACTCGAGGTGCTCGAGCAGGCCAAGCCGAAATTCACCGCGCTGGACACCATGAACTTGTGGATCGAAATCGCCCAGGACGATCTCAAACAGGTGCTGGCGCGCATCGACGCCATCATCATCAATGATTCCGAAGCCAAGTTGCTTACAGGACGCAGCAATGTGATTCAAGGTGCACGCGAGATCGCCGCGCTCGGCCCGCGCATTGTTGTTGTCAAGAAGGGTGAGCACGGCTGTCTCTTGTTTGCCGAAGATGACATCTTCGTTGCTGCCGCGTTCCCGCTCGACAACGTCGTTGATCCGACGGGCGCGGGGGATGCGTTCGCGGGGGGCTTCCTGGGGCACATTGCTCGGATGGATTCGGTCGATGCGGATACCCTGCGCCAGGCGGTTATCCACGGCAGCGTTGTGGCGTCTTTTGTGTGTGAAGACTTTGGCCCCACCCCATTGGTCGGGTTGACCAGCGAGCGCCTCGCCGAACGCTATGA
>SLSB01000595.1 GCA_007130675.1 Candidatus Hydrogenedentota bacterium
CGCAGCAATCATTGCACATTCTCGATACGCTCCAAGCTCTTGTCGACGGTTTTGACCACGCTCGTAGCGTATGGCCCCAGGGATTCCGCGACGTTCTCGGCGGCATGATGCGATGCGCAGATGCCGAACATGGTGGGACCGCTTCCACTCATGGCCGCGGCGATACAGCCGGCACTCACCAATCGGCGTTTGATGATCTCGAGGTCGGGGTACTGCTCGAAAACAGGGGCTTCCATGCGGTTGAACACGGCGCGCTCGAAATCGCCTTCGCGCAAGGCCTCCAATGCGTGCCGGAACGTGCGCGTGCGCCCGGCGACTGGGCGGTCCGCGTTGCGGACCAGCCGCGGGCTGTTATACACCGCTGCGGTACTCACCTGAACTGGCGGATGCACAAGCACACACCACGTCTCGGGCATCGCAGGCAGGGCAAAGAGCCGCTCGCCGCGCCCCGTCGCGCCCTGGGCGCCCCCCACAAGACAATAGGGCACGTCCGACCCGAGCTGAAGTGCGCATGCGCGCAATTCGGCATGCGACAGCCCGAGATCCCACAGAGTGTTGAGACCTTCGAGAGCGGCTGCGGCGTTGCCGGAGCCGCCCGCAAGCCCCGCCGCTACCGGGATGTTTTTCTCGAGATAGATCTCCGCGCCACGGGTGCATCCCGTCTTCGCCTGGAGAAGCGCGGCCGCGCGGCAGACCAGGTTGTCGGGGCCCGCATCCAGGTCAGGGCGCGAACAGTCGAGAGATACGCCGGATTCCGTCTCAGCAAACGTCATTTCATCGGCCAATGAAACCGTCTGAAACACCGTCTCGATGTTGTGAAATCCGTCGGGGCGGCGCTCGAGTACATCTAGGTACAGGTTTATCTTCGCGCGCGACCGAAGTGTAATCGTGTCAGGCATGTTCAGGAGGTATCCCGTCAGAAGTCCCGCGCCCGAAGGATCGAAATGACCAGCGTCAGTCCGAGCAGTCCGGCAAAAATGAATCCGCCGAGGCCGAGCGTCCGCGCGCCGATGTCGGCCGCGAGCAACAGGCTCGAACCAACGATGATCGACCCCGTAACGAGTCCGACGGTCACACGGTTGCTGGCACGATCGATGGCCGAGGCAAGGTGGCTTAGACCCTCGTGGTTGAGTTGCATCTTGAAGTTGCCACGGCGCAACATGCGCATGAGCTGCGAGATGTCCTTGGGCATTTCGCGGCCAAGACGCATCATCAGCATCATGTTCTTCCGCGCCTCGCGCGCGAGTTGTGTCGGTGCGAACCGTTGCTGCACGATCTGCTCGGCATACGGCTGAATGATCGGCACCATGTCAATCTGGGGATCCAGCGCCCGGCCGGTAGACTCGACCGTCGCGAGCGCTTTGAGCAGCAGCGAGACGCGCGGCGCAAGCTGAAGCTTGTACTTGCGCAGAATGACGGTAAGCCGGTCAATGGCCTTGCCGACTTCGCCCGAGGCAATGATCGCCTCGGCGTCAAAAGCGATGTAATCAGCCACTTCGTGCACCAGCGCGCTGTGGTCTCCGACCTCACCCGAGGTGGTGAACTGCAGCACCGCTTGCACGGCGGCCTCGGCATCCTGGTGAAAAATGGCCCGAAGTACGTCGGCAATGGCGACGGTGTCGCTTTCCTCGAGACTGCCCACCATCCCGTAATCGAGAAACGCGATCCGGTTTTCGCCCACCAGCATGATGTTGCCGGGATGCGGGTCGGCATGGAAAAAGCGGTGCTCGAAGACCTGTTTGCACAGCGTTTCCGCGCCGGTGACCGCGACTGTGTGGGGGTTCGAGCGAAACCGCCCGTATTGGGTAATTTCATCCACCCGCACACCTTCGACCCAGTCCATCGTCATGACCCGTTCGGAAGACAACTCGGGATACACCCGCGGGATGAATACATGCGGATCGCCCTCGTAGTTCTTGCGAAACCGCTCGATAATCCGGGCTTCGATGCTGAAATCGAGTTCTCGCTTGACCGACCGCGCAAACTCCTCGACCATGCCCTCGGGGTCCATCCAGGCCACGTCACTGACGTGCTCGGCAATCCATTCGGCGATGGCGCGCATCAGGTCGAGGTCGGCGTCGATAACCCGCCGAATCCCGGGCCGCTGCACCTTGACCGCCACGCGCTTGCCCGTGCGGGTCACCGCGCGGTACACCTGGCTCAGCGACGCCGACGCAATGGCTTCCTCATCGAACTCGAAGAAAAGATCGTGAAGTGGACTCTTCAGCTCTTCTTCGATGACGGGTTTCATAGTGTCGAACGCGGTGGCTGCGACGCGATCCTGCAACTGGCCCAGGTCTTTGGCCATCGCAACCCCAACGAGGTCGGGGCGCGTGCTGAGAATCTGGCCAAACTTTACCGCCGTCGGCCCTATCTCGGTCAGCGCGGCGCGCAACCGCCGCCCCTGGGTATCGAGTTCCGCCGAAGGCGCTTCAATAAGATGAAGGCCGCGCAAGACCTTCGCGGGCAGGCCTTCGTGCAGGCCCAGCCGGTGGACGACGTCCGAAAACCCATACCGGACCAGCACCTGCACGACCTCGGCCAGCCGCACGGCATTGCCCACACGCTTCGAAACGCTTCGATACACGCGATCATCCTCTCGCCAGTCGGGACTTAATCTGAGATCTTCTACATTGTTTCCAAGACTTCCGCCTCAGCATAGCCAAGCCTCATGGCAAAAGCCAAACCCGAGGCTTACGGACACCTGCTCACATCGAAATGTCCCACCGATCACCTTGGCCTGTGTGGCTTCGGCCTGCCCTCGAGCCTTGTGATTCTATAACCACCATTGCGGGGGCAACGTAACAGGCAGACCGGGTCAAGTGAGCTGTACAGAAGAACGCCGGGGGTGCTCTCTCCAAGCCGTGCAAGACCAAAGCGGTGGCAAGCCACCGCACTCCAAAGAACCCCGAAGCAAGCCGTGGAATCAGTGCAATCCGTAGTGAAAGAAATGAGTCTTGGGTTGCGGCTCTGCTGCGTTGCGCCATGTGTGTCTGATGTGGCTCGACTTCGAGATCATTTCAACGCAGTGGCGTAATCCATCCCGGGCTTTGCCATCGTCATTCCTGCGCAAGCAGGAATCCAGAGGGCCTTGCTGCGGGCGTCAGCATACACCCGCACGCGGACTGGACCCCTGCGTTCGCAGGGGTGACGGGAGGGGCCACAAAGCATCACTGCCGCGCGCAATTTCCAGAAGAAATTTCTCACGGGATGGGGGCAATGGACATCGCTGTCGAATTGTAGCGTCCGGTCCCGCGCTGCGCGGGATGCCAGGCGTCTGGAATCCCGGACGTCCGCTACACGGAAGAGCACCGTTGCAAGGCATTCCTGCCCGGGATCGCCGAGCGCCAGCTCGGCATTATCTTTGCGCCTTACGTGGATTCAGTGCAATCCTTGGTGAAAGAAACGCGTCTTGGGTTGCGGCTCTGCTGCGGTGTGTTTACCTGTGTGCATCCCTGCTCCCACTTATTCATTGGACGGGCCGTGATTGCAGCCGGAAGAAGTCGATGGCGTTTTCGCGCAGGATGCGGCCGGCGTACCAGAGCGCTTCGGGATGGTCCATTGCGTCTTGTGCGACGCGTTCGGCGAGCACTTCGGTCACGAGACGCCGGGCAAGCGTGCAATGGCCATACGCGCCCTCGACATAATTCGAATCGCCGCCGATGGCAAAGATCTTGTTTGCGGGAATGGTGTCGATCCATTCGTGCAGCGTATTCTTAAAAACGTGCGGAGAAATGGCCTGAACCCAGCACAAATCAGCATAAACATTCGCGAAATTCTTGGCCATGGACGCCAGTTCGCCGGTGAACGGGTATCCTGCGTGGAACAGGTCGAACCGGGCGTCGGGGTATTCCATGATCACATTGGCAAGCAGCGTAGGGTTGCTGTTGGCGATGTAGTTGCCGTTGCCCTCTTGAAGCCCGGTGTGAATCTGGATGGGCAGGTTGCGTTCGGCGGCGCGCCCGATCAGCGTGCGGGTCATGAAGTCCTGGAGCGGCTTAAGATCCTCGAAGGCGAGATCCTGGGGCTGGCTCAGCCAGATGCGGTCAAAGGCGCGGGCCGCTTCGGGCTTGCTTGCGCGCTCGAAATGCAATGTGCGGCGGTAGGCCAAAAAGATTTTTACCGCGGCGATGCCTTTTGCCGCGCATGCGTCGAGCGCCGCTTCCTGGGCCGCCAGCAACTGGTCGAGGGTTTGGATGGTGCAGCCTGCCTCGCGTTCGAGCGCCTCGAGTTCGGCGCGTGTTGCAGGAATCGCGTAATGGTCGAGAATCGGTACCGCGCGGAAAAATTCGAGGTCCACGTCAACGGACTCACCGGGCCAGGTAATGACGAGGCTGCATTCGATATTGGCCTTGTCTTTCAGCACCGCGCGGTACCAGCCGGGTTTCCGCGCATCGTTGATGCGGCGCGACAGTTCCTGGTACGTGTCTTCGTTGATATCGGCAATGCCAAACAGCGCCCCCATGTATTCCGTCATGGCTTTGCCATAGCCGGTTGTCTTCACAAAGGGCCAATAGGGCGCGATCAGGTTCCAGCGTTGTTCGAGGTCGAGGCCGCTGTCGGGATTGCGCATGGTCTCGAGGGCTTCGCGCGGCATCCCCGCCGACACCAAGTCGGATGAGACGTAATGCTCGAAGAAATCGAAGAAGCTCCACGCGCGGTCCGCGAGTGTGGACTCAGGCCGGATGTGCTCGTGCGTGTCAATGAGCGGTATCGCGGCGCTCTCTTCATGAAGCGCTTCATAGACCGAAGATTCGTTTTTCATGAACAAGACTTCTCCTGTAGGCGTGAGCCGAGCGAGATTATCGAAACCTGTGTGCCATGTATTCTACACGATGCCCGCGCGTTTGGAGACGCCG
>SLSB01000426.1 GCA_007130675.1 Candidatus Hydrogenedentota bacterium
ACCCCTTCCATCGCGCACGATACCGCAAAACGGTCGGTGATCGAGCCCACATGGAACGCCCCGGCATCCCGTTGGACCGGGTTCGATGGCGGCACGCGGTCCAACTGCACGACTTCATAGTCACACGCAAGCCGTGCCGCGATGGCCGACCCCAATTTCCCCGCGGCGCCCGTCACCAAGATACGCTGTCGTGGCATCCATCCCCCCTCAGAACTATCAGGCAAGACCCCATGTCCTCCTAACATTGCATGAGGCCTCCCGAAGACGTCTCTTGCGGAGAGTCTAGGCGGCTCTGGCGCCCCAGTCAAGACGATGCGCAACCCGCCACACGTCTGAGAATGACAGACAGAAGCAGGGTAAGGCGCGGAGGGGCGAACGCATGAAGAGTGTGAAGGAATTGGAGACCACGCAATGCGCCGCCGTGCCGGCCGCACTGGCCAGTCGCAAAATGAATTAGCCGTTTTTTGCCCGCCGGTCGATTTGGATGCCGCCCTTGCGCCCGACCGCGGCTTTCGTGCGAAGTTGTGAGAGAATCTCGAACAGCTCGTGAGGCGCCGTGACTTCCTTGGGGTCGCGAATGGTCAGGCAAATGAGCACGTCAAGCAGCGGAACACTGGACTCGCCGCGCGAGGCCGCGGCATAGGCTTGGGCGCGGCCAATGCTTTCGTAAAACGGCTGGAGATGCTGAAGCCACACTTGGCGAACAAGTTCACAATAGGGAGAGGCCTTATCCGGAGGCAAAACAGCCACAAAGTGTCCGCCGCCCATGTGTCCGGCGAAAAACGTGCCCGACGGGAGTTTCTGGCCCGCTTTCTGGATGGCCCGCCCCATGTGCCGAATGGCCTTCGAGCGGGCCTCTTCTCCGTATGTGTGCGCGAATTCGCGTATGCTGAGCAGCTCGAAATACGCCAAGGCAAAATTCTCGCGAAGGCTCACGCGCCGCTGCACTTCCCGCTTGGTGGCGCCGGCCGCCGGCATATCGGCCACCTGGTCGTTGCCCGCACGGTCGCTGCTCACACGGAGCAGCGCCTCCATGCGATGAATTAAGTTATTGATATCAAAGGGCTTGACGATATAGTCGTCGGCGCCTTGTGCAAGCCCGTGATGCAGCTCTTCTTCGCCTCGCATGGCCGTAAGGATGAGGATCGGCATCATAAACAGATCGGGGTCACGCCGAAATCGCCGGCACACCTCGAAACCGGAGGTGCCAGGCAACATGATATCCAGGATCAGCAGATCACACCCGTTCTGCTTTGCGGTCTCGGTGGCCTTCTCACCGTTCGGCTCGATTACACACGTGTGCCCGGCATCGGATAGATGCTGCTGAATATACTTGGCGGTGCGCTCATCATCCTCAACGATTAGAATACTCGCCACAACGCACTCCTAACAAAACCTACACCCGTGCAAGAGAAAATGCTGTATGGACCTCACACGGCTGAGTGTATTGCTCAAAAATACTACACCCATCAAACATGCGCTAAATTAGCACAGACACATCAGCGAACGCAACCTTTTCCCCTCGGGACATCCGCTTGCGAGCTCTGTGATATGTCGCGGGCAGCCTGCATGCCCGCGGCCGCCAAATCTTCACTCAACGCCTGACTTGCGCTCCGATCTTCTACCCTATATTGTAGTTGATATGGTGTTGTTGTATCAAGGAGCATGCAGTGATTCAGGTCTCGGTATCCCGCGAGGTTAACGGCATTCTTGATGAGGCCGCTGCGCTGAGTGCGAAGCGCCGGCAGCACTATGTCGGTGTCGAACATCTATTCGAGGCCATCGGCCAGAAAACCAGCCATTTGCCGGAAAAATTCCTCGCCATACATCGTGACAGCTTCGAACGCACCCTGTCGGATATTCTACAGCACCCTTGGCCGGGAACCTTACCCGCACCCAATTCCGAGACCTTCTTCACCCCACGCGCGGCGCAGGCAACCGCCATAGCCGGGAAGCTGGCCGAAAGCTACGGAGGCACAACCGCAACGAGCGGACATCTCCTGCTCGCTATCCTCGCTGATGCGCATTCTCTGCCCAGCCGCGTGATGGATGCATTGCAGCTTCCGCGGGGCGACATGCTCGAGGACCTCCGCGCCGAGCTCGGCAAGAAGGAATCTCGCGAGGTGCAGCCTCAGGATGCAGGCGCTGTGCAACCCGCGGCAGTCAGACCGTCCCTGGAAAGAACGGCTTGTGCGGAAGCTACCGAACCGGAGCTTCTGAGTTCGCTGACGCGCGATCTTACCGCGGAAGCGCGAGAAGGAAGGCTCGACGCGGTCATCGGCCGCGAGTGCGAAGTGTTCGACCTGCTTCAGGTGCTCTCGCGCAGGAGCAAGAACAACGCCATTCTGGTCGGTGAACCGGGTGTCGGAAAAACCAAATTGGCCGAAGGTTTGGCCATTCAGGCCGCGGCGGGAAGACTCGACGATGTGCTGTTCGGATACCGTGTCCTTGAACTCGACGTAGGCGCCCTGCTCTCCGGCACGCAATACCGCGGAGCGTTCGAGGAGAGACTGCAAAAGGTGTTGCGCGAGATAACCGCTCTGCGAGACGTCATCCTGTTCATCGACGAAATCCACCTCATTATGGGTGCGGGGGCTACCGATGGCGATTCGGTCGATATGGCGAATCTTCTCAAACCGGCCCTTGCACGAGGCGACCTGCGGTGTGTGGGCGCGACGACCTATGAGGAGTACCGCCGGTTCATTGCCAAAGATCCTGCGTTGGAACGCAGGTTCCAGATGCTGCGCGTCGAGCCGTTGTCCGAAGAGGCGACCTACGCCGTTTTGCGGTCGTTGCGGCCCGCGCTCGAACGCCACCATGAGGTGAAAATCAGCAGACGGGCGATGCGCGCCGCAGTGCGGCTTTCGCAGAGGTACATGCCCGACCGTCAACTCCCGGACAAGGCCATCGACGCGCTGGACCAGGCCTGCGCCCGGTTTCGCCTGAAAGTGGTCGCATTGCGGCAACGCGCGAAATCGCGGGGCCTGCCTCCGCCCGAGATAACGGGAAAAGTCACTCCGCACGAGATCCGCAAGGTCATCAGCCGTCTGACCGCCGTGCCCATCGAGGAGATTACCGCGGAAGAACGCCGCCACCTGGCCAATCTCGAGCACGACTTGAAGCAACGCGTCATCGGCCAGGATACGGCCATCCGGAAAGTGGCCGCGGTGGTAAAGAAGTCGCGGGCAGGGCTTTCCGACCCGAACCGGCCTGGCGCGGTCATGCTGTTCGTGGGGCCGACTGGCGTCGGCAAGACAGAGCTCGCCAAGGCGCTCGCGGGAAGTATATTCGGCTCGTCCAGCCATCTGCTGACCTTCGACATGTCCGAATATGTCGAGGAGCATGCGGTGTCGCGCCTGCTGGGCGCGCCACCCGGGTATGTGGGCAGCGAACAGGAAGGCCGCCTCACCTCCGCCGTGCGCAATGCGCCGTTCTCGCTGGTGCTGTTTGACGAAATCGAGAAGGCCCATCCCCGCGTGTTCGATATTCTTCTTCCGGTGTTCGACGAGGGGCGGCTTCGATCAGGCGCGCGCGGAGAAGTGAGTTTCAAGCACTGCATTGTCGCCATGACATCCAATGTCGGTGCAGAAGTCCTCGAATCCCCCGAGATTGGCGCCGACAGCCCGGCGCTGCTCGACGCACTCCGGCAGCATTTCCGGCCC
The DNA here is from genome assembly GCA_007130675.1 of Candidatus Hydrogenedentota bacterium. Taxonomy (GTDB): domain Bacteria; phylum Hydrogenedentota; class Hydrogenedentia; order Hydrogenedentales; family SLHB01; genus UBA2224. The sequence goes on from SLSB01000426.1 coordinate 3,663, forward strand.
GAGTTCATCAACCGCATCGACGAAATCGTTCCGTTTTACCCGCTGTTGTTCGAGGACCTGCGCGCGATCCTGCACCTCTCGATGCGCCGCTTGAAGACCCGGCTTCTCGAGCATCAGCTCAGGTTGCACGTATACCAGGGCGCATACGAATATCTCGCGCGCGAGGGACACAGCGCCGAATTTGGCGCCCGCGAACTCCAGCGGACCCTCGACCGCCTGGTCGTCAACCGGATCAGCGACATGATCCTCCAAGACTATTTCCAGCCCGGCGATATTGTCGATGTCTTGACCGAGAACGAGCAGCTTATCATACGGAAAGGCCGGCGCGCCGGCCACGCGAAGGTGCGCTCACGATGATGCGGGCAGGTCAGCCTGATTGCCTTATGGTCATCAACGGACCGGAAGACGGGGCGGAGTTTCCCATTGCGCGCACCCCCGCCTATATCGGCCACGAGCCCCAGTGCGCAATTAACCTTCGGCTCGACAGCGCGATCGAGCCTTGCCATGCGCGCATCACCGCCGTCTCAGACGGCTACCGCATCCGGAGCATCGGGGGCGCACCGGTATTTGTCGGGGGCAAACGTGTGGGCACCCTGATTTCACAGATTGTGCGTGATGGCGAGTTCATCCAGGCAGGCAACACCCTGTTGGCCCTCGAATGCTCACCCGACGGCCTGGCAAGCCGCAGCCGCGGCATGGCCAGCGAGAGCGACATGGCGTGGTTCGTGCGGCAGCTTGGCGACAGAAGCGCCTCCGCGACGCGATGGACCGCCCGATTTCTCGCAGGAGCCATCCGCGAAGTCACCTATCGCTGGAAATTTTGCACCCTGCTCGCCCTTGTCGTCACCTATCTAGCCTATGCCCCTTTCCGCCGCAGCGTCAACCGCATGGCGGCCGCCGCGTGGGGCTTCGTGCAATCGGTCATTCCATAATGCCCAAGCCCATGGGGTGCCGTGAGCGGCATCGTGCCCAGAATCGCCGAAAGCAAGGATACCCCCTCGCACCGACACCACAGAATGAATCGCTGAAATATCCGGGCTACGTCATGAAAACCAAGGGTCTTGCATGACGTGGTTTCAAATTGTCCGGCGATTGGGAAATGCCCGGGTTTCTGGACACCGGCCGCGGCAACCTGTTACAAGAAGGTGCGATACACCTGCGATTGGCTGGTGGATAGCAGGCGGGCGAAACACGTTGTGAGGAAATGGACATGATGAAACGGATATGCCTGACAGCAGTGGGAATACTGCTTCTGGCCGGGTTGGGCATGGCTGCCGAAAGCCCGGATGCCATCTGGCAGGGGCTGATGGCCAATCCGCCGGCGGTACCGCATACCGAAGCACGTCATGAGGCACTAAAGGCGCTGGACGAGTGGTTGATGGCCCCGAATTCCGAGCGCTCGGAGGAAGTGATTGCCTATTATCAGCGAGCGGTTGACCGCGCGCTTGACACCCTCGAGAACGAGCGCGTCTCCGAGGGCATCCGAATGTTCCAGCTCTACTCGAGTTCAGTCATTGTGCAAACCCCGGAGACCGTGTTTGCCATCGACCTCGACCAGGGACCCAGGAGGCGCATGACCCGGAACGCCGCCGAGGAAGGGGGCGGGTTTCGGATGACTCCCGAGCAAATCGCGCGCATCGTGGCCCTCGTCGAGGTCTCGTTCCACACGCACGAGCACTCCGACCATATCGATTACGAACTTACCCAAGCCCTTTGCGCAGCGGACAAGACCGTGATCGTCACCAAGAGCAACAAGGAGCTCTGGCAGGACGAGCCTTGGGCCGAAAAACTCGTGGTGCTCGACCAGACCATCGCCAGACCGCACACGGTCGGCGGGCTCGAGGTCGATGTCCTGTGGGATCATCAGTGGAGCGATGAAGAACACACCCGGGGTACGCCCTGCAACGCCTATCTTGTCACGACTCCCGGCGGGGTGGCCGTCTTCACCAAGGGCGACATCAACTGTGGTTTGCGCCTGTATGGCTGGCTCCACGTCATGGTGGCCGAGGGCCGCCATGTCGATCTATTCGTCGGCTCGCCCATCTACTGGCGCGGGGTCAACCTCGCTGGGCAAATCGACGAGCTCCTGGCGCCGATCTGGGCTCTGGGACACGTCTGGGAATTCGGCCATCGCTCTCCTGGCACATCCGGCGGCGCCACCGGCACCTACACCGGAAATCTGATGATGAACAGGCACCACTTCCAGCGGGGCCAGCCCGTGGTTCTTTCCTGGGGCGAATACATCGACCTTCCCGCCGGAGAATAGCGCACCGGCGGATGCTCACAAAGCGCGGTTGCTCCAACACAAAAACCAGCCGGAGCTGAGGTATCGTTGAGCGCGTCGAAGAGGCTGCCCCGGATTTCGGAGGTCGAAAATGACCGGCCCGGACCGTATCTTTACACCCAAAATACACTGTCATGTCACGAATAGCACACAGGGCGGCTTGCGTCGAAATGGGTTGACTTATTGGGGCCGATTGGGCTAGAGTGCGGCCATGTGGGGCGGCTTTTTGCAATTCTTGGCACACGTAAATATGAAACGGCTTATGTAGCGCAAGGAGCACACCGAAACCAAAGCCCCGGTGCGGTGGATGGTGCCGTGCGGCCGGGTAGTGACCGGTTATCGACCATCCAGGAGGGAAAGGGACTGCCTATGAGCACGGTTAAACTGCTGATCGACGGAAAAGACCACGAATTCCGGGTAATTGAGGGTTCCGAGGGTGAAAAGGGGTTCGACATTGCCTCGCTTCGCGCGGCCACGGGCTACATCACCTTGGATCCGGGCTATGGCAATACGGGGGCGTGCAAGAGTGCCATCACCTTTATTGACGGCGACAAAGGGATCCTGCGGTACCGCGGCTATCCCATCGAAGAGCTTGCAGAATCGGCGCGCTTCCCCGAGGTCTGCCACTTGCTGGTGTATGACCATCTGCCCAATCGTGACGAGTTGATGGAGTGGCGCCGGCAACTCACGTTGAACAGCTATGTCCACGAGGCCATGGTCAACGTGTTCGACAGCTTCCCCCCGCATGCGCATCCGATGGCGATCCTGTCCGCGATGGTCTCGAGTATGTCGGCCTTCTACCCGGAAGCCAATACGCCAGAGACCCTCGATATGGCCATCATGTACCTGTTGGCAAAGGCCAAGACTATCGCCGCCTATTCGTACAGGAAATCGCGCGGCGAGCCCACCATGTACCCGCTGTCCGATTTGAGCTACGTGGCCAATTTTCTGCGTATGATGTTCGGGCACCCCGCCGAGCCGTACGAGGTGTCGCCGGTGATCGAGCGCGCCATGGGCTTGCTGCTGATCCTGCATGCCGACCACGAGCAAAACTGCAGCACCTCGACCGTGCGGATGGTCGGCAGCAGCCAGGCCAACCTGTTTGCCGCAATATCCGCGGGCATCTGCGCACTGTGGGGGCCGCTGCACGGTGGGGCCAATCAGGCGGTCATCGAGATGCTCGAGAGAATCGAAGCCGATGGCGGCGATTACAAAAAATACATCAAGATGGCCAAGGACAAGGATTCGGGGTTCCGCTTGATGGGTTTTGGGCACCGGGTCTACAAGAATTTCGACCCCCGAGCCCGCATTCTCAAGAAAGCCTGCGATGAGGTGCTTGGTGAGCTGGGGATAACCGATCCGCTGCTCGACATCGCCAAACACCTCGAGGAAGCCGCGCTGAAAGACGACTTCTTCATCGAACGGAAGCTGTATCCCAACGTGGATTTCTACAGTGGGATCATTTACCGGGCAATCGGCATTCCCACCAACATGTTCACCGTGATGTTCGCCCTGGGCCGCCTGCCTGGCTGGATCGCCCATTTTCGCGAAATGCGCATGGAGCGCGGCGAGCGCATCCATCGGCCCCGGCAGATCTATACCGGCGCGACACAAAGGAAATGGGTGCCGCTGGACGAGCGATAGACTTCTGCCTGCCCATACGGTTTCTGCGGAGCGTCCCGACGGGGCGCTCCGTTCTTTATTCGAGAATACTCTCGGCGATTTGCTCAATCGGAGCGCGGAGATTCTTGCGTACCAACCGGTTCGGCGCCGTAAAGCTCGTCGTAGGCCCTGCAAAAGGGGCAGTTCCGCTCGATGTGCCCCATGAAACGCCCATAGGACGACCCGGGAAATCTCCGCCGGAGAATACAGGCCGGGCACATTCGGCATATCTGGGCGAGGACCTTCTTCATAACATCATCCTTCTGAAAACCCGTGGATATGGAAACACGCTGCGCATTCGTCGCGCGACCACTCTGTCAAGCCTATACGATAAGAGCAGATCTCCCTAGACGATACACCGCCTGCCGGGACGATGCAAACGCCCCTGCCGCCCGAACTGATTGCCAGGCGACGGTCGAATCAAAGTCGCATGCGGGAGACGTCAATCTGCGAGACTGACGGCAGGAAACGGACGTTCCGGGTGACACGGCACATCCTTTCCGTTCCAACGATTTGCCAGATTCGGGCCGGGTGGTGTAGGTTAACTGTTGGCGCACCTTGCAGCGCGTTTGGACGTTGCCGGGGTTGTGTGGAGGAATCAATGATGCGTAACGCACGAAACCTGTTGTTCCTGGTGGTACTTCCGGCCATGTCGCTCCTGTTGACCGCCTGTCCGCCTGAATGGGAATTCCCAAACGGCCCGGACGATCCCCCCGATGAGCCAGAGCAGGCACAGGTGGTATGGGCCAGAAGCGCGGGCGGGCCCACAAGCGATGCGGCGTATGCCGTGGCGCTTGCACCAGACGGCGGCGCTATCACAACCGGCTATTTCACGTCCTATGCGGTGTTCTCGCCCGCGACACAACAAGAGGTCGCGTGGGCGTCCGCGGGGGACACCGACATCTTCATTACAAAACACGGGCCAGACGGACAACTCTCCTGGGTAGCAGCCGCCGGCGGCTCAGGCCCGGATGCAGGCCATGGCGTCTCCGTGCTTCCCGACGGTTCTTTCTATGTCGTTGGTTCCTATTCCCGATTCGCCGTGTTTGGAGTCCGGGATCCGATACAACGGGTGCTGCCTTCCTCAGGTCTGCGAGACGTCTTCGTGGCCCGCTACAACTCGAACGGCACACTGCGTTTCGCGGTGCGGGCGGGAGGCTACAAAGACGACGAAGCCTTTGCCGTGGACACGCTCGACAATGGTTCGGCCTTCGTGACCGGCTATTTTACGGACCTCGCTACCTTTGGCGCTCGTGAACCGGGTGAGACCACGCTCCCGGCCGCCGGTGCTCAGGACATATTTGTGGCGCGGTATAACAACGACGGCACCCTCGCCTGGGCCGAGCGCGGAGGCGGGCCGGCCACCGATGTGGGCACCGGAATCGCCGCCTACCCCGACGGGTCGTGTGTCGTCGTGGGTTATGTCAGCTTGCGTTCCAAAGATGTCCGCGAAGGCATGGAAAAAGCATGGAGGCGCGCCGCTTATGTCGCGCGATTCGACGGCCAGGGCAAACGGTTGTGGCTCCATGAAATCGCCGGTTCAGACGACACCGCGGCAGAGGCCGTGGCAGCCCTTCCCAACGGTGACTCGGTAGTTGTTGGAGGATTCAAGGGAACGGTGACGTTTGGCCGTGGCGAAGCCAACGAAACAACGCTTTCGGCCGGCAATACCAGGGATGCGTTCTTTGCCCGGTTTGACGAAGACGGCGCCCTCGTGTGGGCAAAGCGGGCAGGTAGCAACAGAGGCGACACGCAACCCTATGCGGTCAGCGCGTTCGACGACGGGACGTTTGCGGCCGGAGGCTATTTTACCCGCGACCTTGTCCTCGGACCCGGAGAACCCAATGAAACCACGCTGACCGCGAAGGGAGGGCAAGACGTGTTCGCGGCTACCTTCGGCCCCGACGGCAGCGTCAATCAGGCCTTTCACGGTGGCGGTACGAATGACCAGGCCATCATCGGCATCGCCTGCGCACCCGAGGGCAATTTTGTGGCGGCGGGCGCGTTTCGCGGCATGATGACCCTCGGGCTCGACTCGCCCGCATCGCAAGGCCTTACAACCGCGGGCGAGTGGGACATCTTTGTGGCCGAAATCGCGCAGTGACCACCGGTCTCCGTGCGTGTTTTGAAAACCAAAGCTTGAGCGATCAGAAAAAAGGCCTGTACCCGTTTGCCATTTTTATGTTTTGGGAGGAAGTGCCAATGCAACATGTTATGCGAACGGCGTTGCTCGTTGTTCTTGTAGGCGTGATACTTGGAATGCCGCCAGCAGCCGGAGAAACAACCGTTGCTCGATCGGTCACCGTGGAGCTGGCGGGTAACGGCGACGCGCTGGACCAACGCGCGGCCGACGTGCTCACCTCGCGCATCACCCAACGGAGTGCCGTTCACACTGGAGCACCGGCCGGGCAAAAGCCTGCTGGTGTGCTGCATGTGGCCATGGGCCGCCATGGCGGCAACGCCGATTTCGATGCCCGATGCGAAAACGCCGGCATGCGTCTGCCGGGCAATAACGAGTCCTATAAAGAAGGGTTCGCTTTGAAGACCGAGTCCGCCGCGCCAGGCGAAACCGTCGTCCTGCTCTGGAGTGCGGACCAGCGGGGGCTGCTCTACGGCGTGGGCGAGCTGCTGCGGGCGTTGACCTATGAACCCGAAAGCGTCCGGATTCCCGAACTCGACATCAGCACAGCGCCGGCCTACCGGTACCGCGGCGGCTGGGCCTACCAGGGCACGACAATGCGGCGCGACACAGGCGTCGACTTGTGGACGAATGACGAGTGGGAGCATTACGTCGTTGATCTCATGCTCGCAGGGGCCAATCTCGTGTATGCCCGCGAGATCGTCGAAGACGCCTTCGGGTTCGCCAAGTCGTTTGACTTGATGACCAAAACGGGCTGCCGTCCCAATCAATTGATGTGGGATTATCCCGAAGAATGGCAGGCGACCAACCCCGGACCCTATGTGTGCCCGTCCATCCCCGAGGCGCGGGAAGCACTGCGTGAGTACTGGGCGGACCAGTTCGACAAGCGCCCCGCCCATGATGTGCTCCGTATGTTCGCGGGCGACCCCGGCGGCTGCCACTGCGACGATTGCGAGCCGTGGGGCGCGACGTTTATCAAACTGTGCGAAGAACTGGCCGAAATGTGGCTGGAACGGCATCCGGACAGCACGGTACAAATCGCCAACCAAGACGTGGACAACGCGGGCGATGCGTTCATCTTCGCGTATCTCAACGAAGAACCGCGAGAATGGCTGGACGCCATCAGCTACGGCCCGGGCAGCAACGCTATGTCCGAATATTTCCGGCGAGAGCTCCGCGAAGATCTTTTCGAGCATCCGCGACACGGGCCCATCAACCGGTATCTCGCCGAGATTTTGAACGAGATTCCACCCCGGCACCGCATTGTCCATTTCTCCGACATTACGCACTGGATCAGCGCGCAATATGAGGTGGAGAATCCCGAGCCTCATATCGCAAAGGTTTTCGGACGGCGGGCCTTTCACGCGCGCCCCAAAGCGTTTTACGAGATCTTCCAGCGGATCATGCCGTTCTCCGAGGGAGATATTCCCTATTCCGAGGGTTATCACGACGAGTTTCATCAATTCATGTGGAACCGGCTGCTGTGGAATCCCCATCAATCGCTGGAAGAGGTCGTGAATTCCTACACTGAGTATTACTTTGGCATTGAGGCCGCGCCGTACATGACCAAAGCACTGTATCAGCTCGAGAAGAATCTGGAAGAGCCCCTGGCCACGAATACGGGGATCGACGAGTATTACATCCTCGTGAAGACAGCGGGCTGGCGCATGCCTCAACACTACAAAGAGCAGGACCACCGTTGGCATCTGCACATGCAGAAGGCCGCGCTGGATAAGTACGTGCAACTGAAGCTCGATCGCGAACAGGACATGGTGGACCGGGCCTACGCCCTTCTGGAACAAGGTCAACGCGACGCGGCGGTTGACGAAGTCGAGTACTGGGTCGTTGCGCCTTGCGTGACGCGGGCCCTCGACGTGTTGAATGAACCTGTGGAAGATGCGGAGATGGAGCTGCTCCGCGCCGAGGCCGGGCGGTTCGGCGATATCACCGAGGAGCGCATCAACGTTCGCAACCGCGGCTACTTCAAGCTCGACGAGCCGCTGCTCGAGGAGCTTCCGTGGCTGAAGAGCGAACTCGAAAAGGTGGGCATCGGGCACGGACGGCCCGAGGGTCAGCTACCCCCAACGGAACGCAAGGCGAAGGTCCGCGAGATACTGGGCTACGACGCCCTCGAACCCGGCAGCTTCTACGACAACGCCGGGAACCCGGGGGAACAACCGCACCTTATCCGGGGCTCGACGTTTAACGCCCGCGAGTATCTGGACCCGGCCAACCGTCCGTCCGAGAACACGCTGGCATATACGCTGGGCCAGGAAGAAGGCGTGGCTTTCCGTTACACCGGCCTCGATTTGGATGCCGCCTACCGCGTACGTTTGACGTTTGTTGCCCCGCGGGGTCTCGGTGTTGCGCCGCCGGAAGGGGCTGTGTGGAAGCAGCATGTGTTGGCCGATGGTGAGTATATTGCCCGGGACGTTGAGTATCCGGAGTACACGGCGGAACAATTTGAATTCGAGATTCCCGCCGAGCTGACCCAGGATGGTCAGGTGACTATATCGCTCGAGCCCGCCGAAGGCGCTCTGGCGACGCTCGTCTCGGAGATATGGCTTCTGCGGAAATGATTGACGAATAGACGGAAACGCTTTGTTTTGAATGCTTCATGTGTGCAAGGACCTGAAACGAGGAGGGGACCATGAGAATGGCGGCGATCGTGTTTGCGTGGGCGGCGCTTGTTTGCGCAACGGCAGCGCCAAGTCATGCCGTGGCGTGTGAAGACGTGTGCGCCGTGGACGCGGCGGTCATCATACCGGCTGGATACGCAGATCAAGCGGAGACGCGCGTGGCCGAGATCCTGCGCGAACGGATTCAGCGCCGCAGCGAACTTCCGATCGCGATAGAGGATGCGCCGAACGGCGCGGCGTTGCGCATCTACATTGGGCGCGTCGGCGGGTCGCAGGGGTTTGACGAGGCGCGCCGCGGCGCAGGCATCGAGTTGCCCGGCAACAAACGGCCCTATGAAGAAGGTTTTGCCATCCAGTCCGCATGCGCTCCTGATGGCGGCCACGACGTGCATATCTGGGCGGCGGACAAACGAGCGCTGCTCTACGGCGCGGGCGAGCTGCTGCGACGAATCGTCTATGAGGCCGACTCGATCCGCATAGGAAACTTCGAGGTGAGCACGGCCCCCGCCTACCGAATCCGCGGCGCCTCGGCGAACCAGGGCGGTACGATGCGCCAGGTCACCGGCGCGCGAGCGTGGACGTCCGGGGAATGGCAGGACTACGTCATCGAAACCGCGCTGGCGGGCACGAATATGCACTATGCCGCGGGAAGCGACTTCGATTTCGTAAAGTCGTTGGATCTCCTGGCGGTGCGCACCGGTTGCCGCCCGAATCAACTGCCGGACCGAGCGTATCCGCCTGAATGGCAGGCCACGGAGATGGGGCGTTACGTTTGCCCGTCGATACCGGAAGCGCGCGAGGCATTGTTCGACTATTGGGACACCGAACTGCGGCGGCGGCGGCCTCACGACGTGCTGCGCTTCTACGCGGGCGACCCCGGCGGATGCCGCTGCGACGATTGCGCCCCGTGGGGCAAAACCTTCGTCGAGCTGTCGGAAGCCTTCGCGGCCATCTGGCTCGAGGCCAATCCCGAAAGTTCCGTGCAGATCGTGAACCAGGACGTAGACAATGCGGGTGACCGGGCCATCTTTGATTACCTCCAGGAAGAGCCGCGCGAATGGCTGGACGCCATCAGCTACGGACCCGGCAGCAACGCCATGTCAGAATACTTCCGTCCGGAGCTTCGCGAAGACCTGTTCGAGTATCCGAGGCATGGACCCATCAACCGGTATCTCGCCGAGATCCTCAACGAGATTCCGGCGCGGCACGATATCGTGCATTACTCGGATATTACCCACTGGATTAGCGCGCAGTACGAGGTGGACCACCCCGAGCCGAATATTTTCAACGTTTACGGGCGCCGGACCTTCCACGCGCGGCCGCAGGCCTTCTACAATGTTTTTCAGCAGATCATGCCCTTTTCCGAAGGGGACATCATCTATTCGGAGGGGTATCACGATGAATTCCACCAGTTTCTGTGGCAACGGCTGTTGTGGGACCCGCATCAATCGCTGGACGACGTGCTGATGGATTACTGCACCTACCACTTTGGCCCCGATGCCGCGCCGCTTATGGCCCGGGCCTTGCGAATACTCGAGAAGAATCTGGAGACGCCGTTGGCACACAACGAGGGCGTCAACGAATACTATATGCTCGTGCGGGAAGCCGGATGGCTGATCCCCGAGCATTACATCGAGCAGGACCACCGTTGGCATCTACACATGCAGAAGGCGGCGTTGGACAAGTACGTCCAGCTCCGGCTGCTGCGCGAGAAGGCCCGATCGAGCACGATCTACAGGCTGCTCGAGGACGGGCTCGAGCGCGGCGAGGAAGGCGAGGCCGTGGCGGCGGCGCAAGACGCGCTGGCCGAACCCATCGAGAACAGCGAGATGCGCCGGCTCCTGGCCGAGGCCGGCGAATTGGGCGACGTCACCGAGGAACGCTTCGCCGTGCGCAATGTCGGCTATTTCAATCTTGACCGGCCCTTAACGGAGATGCCCTGGCTCGAACGCGAGCTTGAAGAGGCGGCACAGGCGGACGGCGACCAACGGCGAGAGCAAATCGAGCGCATCGTCTATTACGACGTTGTTGGTCCCGGCGAATTCTATGACGATGCGGGCAACCCGGACCGCCAGCCCCGTCTCGTGCGCGGTTCGACCTTCAATGCGCGGCCGTTCATGGACCCCACGAACCGGCCCTCGCAAAACACCATCGCCTACACGCTCATGGAGCCGGAAGGCGTGGCCTTTCATTACACCGGTCTCGAATCAGACGTCTCGTACCGGGTGCGCATGACCATGGTGGCCCCGCGGCTGCCGCAAACCATGACGGCAGGCGCGCCGGAGCTTCGTTTAGCGCAGCACGTGCTGGCAGACGGCGAATATATCGCTCGCGACGTCGAATTCCCTGAGTATACGGCGGAACACTTCGAGTTCGACATTCCCGCCGAAGCAACGACGGACGGCGAAGTGACCATCGCGCTCGAGCCCGTTGACGGCGGCATCGCGACGGTGGTTTCGGAGGTGTGGCTGTTGCGAGAGTAACCATTTCTGAAGACCTGCAAACGCACCTCCGCACGAAGTGCGGCGAACACGCATCGAGAAGCAGTCGCAGACAAAGCAACAAAAGGAAAACGGAGGTGCGGAAAAATGAAAACGAAAATTGCGAAACCGATTGTTCTGCTGACTTGTATTCTACTCTTGGTAGCGGCGACAATTGCCGTGCAGCAACAAGGACCGAGGTACCTTGAAATGAAAGCGGAAGACAACAACACATTTCGTGTTGAACTGCCCGACCCGGATTTGACGGGAGAAATGCCTCTCGAGGAAGCCATTTCCAAGAGAAGGTCTGTCAGAGACTACCAAGACGAAGCCTTAACCCTCGAGCAGGTTTCCCAGCTTCTCTGGGCAGTCCAGGGGATTACCGCCCCTGAGTTCGGAGGCCGGGCCGCTCCTTCAGCCGGCGCGCTTTATCCGTTGGAGATTTATCTTACGGTAAAAAATGCGGAAGGAATTGCAGCCGGCGCATACCGGTATTTGCCGGAAACCCATGAATTGAGCCGGGTTTTGGAAGGCGATGTTGGCGGGCAGTTGGCCAGCGCGGCGCTCGAGCAAACCTTTATCGCCCGAGCCCCGGTTAATTTGGTTTTCGCAGGCGTTTATGCAAGAACTACTGCCAAGTACGGCGAAAGGGGAGTTCAATATGTCCATATGGAAGTAGGCCATGCCGGCCAGAACGTCTACCTTCAGGCACAGAGCTTGGGACTTGGAACGGTGGCCGTGGGCGCTTTCAACGATGAGGAAGTGAAACGACTACTGAACATGCCTGGCGAAGAAACCCCCTTATACTTAATGCCAGTCGGCAAGGAATAACACATTCATGAACAAAGACGCTCTCAACCCCTCCCAACTGTTTATCGTTTTGGCGGTCATCTGCATTCTGGCGGGCACCGTTCTCGCGGAGACCACAAACGAGGTCTATTTTGGCTTCGAAAGCGGCGAACTCGAGGGATGGCGTGTGGTGGAAGGCGAGTTCGGCATGCTTGTCTGCGACCGGTCCGAGTTTCACAACACCCGCGAACCGTATAACAACCACGGCACATACTTTCTGTCTACTCTCGAGCAAAACGATTACCGGCCCAACGACCGCTTTACGGGGGTGATCGAATCGCCGGTATTTGAACTGCACGCCCCGGAGATCTCGTTCCTGGTAGGCGGGGGCAACCATGCCGACACCTACGTCGCGCTCTGCACCCTCGATGGCCAGGAACACCTCACAGCCCATGGCGCGAACTCCGAGGTGATGCAAGAGGTCACCTGGCACGCGACTGACTTGGTGGGCCAACGGTGTTTTGTCCGTATCGTTGACAAAAATGAAGGGGGCTGGGGCCACGTCACGTTCGACCATTTCCGCGCGCAAGGCCAGCTTGACCCGGAAGCCACGGCAGCCCACTTCGCGCATCTCGACACTGCGCGCCTGCGCGAAGCTATTGCGGCGGAACTCGATGCGTGCACTTTCGAGGCGCTCGGCAACGCCATCGCGGGGCTTGCCGAGCGTTACGGTGAATCCATACCGGATGCCGAGGAGTTGCTCACTGAAACCGCGGAACTCGTGAGGACTGCTGACGAAATTCGTGCCGCGCCGCCGGATGAGAGCGCGTTGGAGCGTGCGGGCGAGCTTCGCCGGGCCTTCGAGGCTCTGCAGCGGCGGGCGCTGCTTTCGCATCCCGTCCTGCGCGAGCATCCCATCCTCTTCGTGACCCGAAGGCAATACCGCGTCGACCACCACAACACCGCGACGATGTTTCAGGTGGGCGAAATCAACGTGGGCAGCTTTGAAGGCGGCGGCGCACTGAAGACCATTCATTTCGGACGCGGCGGGGCTGTCGAAACGCTGCTCGAAGCGCCCGAGGGCATCATTCGCGACCCCGAAGTGCATTTTGATGGCGAGCGGATCGTGTTTTCGATGCGAAAAAACCGCGCCGGCGCCTACAACATCTACGAAATACACAGAGATGGGTCCGGGCTCAGGCAGCTCACGCATGCCGAACGCGTGTCGGACATCGACCCCCTGTATCTGCCCGACGATTCGATCGTGTTCTCGTCAACGCGCGAGCCGAAATACTGCATGTGCAACCGCCACATCATGGCCAATCTGTTCCGCATGGACGCCGACGGCGCGAACATCCACCAGATTGGAAGAAGCACCCTGTTCGAGGGCCATCCGGCATTGCTGCCCGATGGACGCATCATCTATGACCGATGGGAATACGTGGA
>SLSB01000114.1 GCA_007130675.1 Candidatus Hydrogenedentota bacterium
CGGCGGCATCTTTGGCCTACGGGGCGGCCGTAGCTTCCACAACGGCCTGTGGCCAACGGGGCGAGGTTGCATTTCGGGTTTCTGCTCATTATTGTGCGGATATAGAAGGGGGACCCCGTATCGATATGTATGAGAGCATTTCCGGCGCCCTTTTTCGGCTCGCCGCGGGTTGGCGGGGCGGCATGGTGCGCCGCCGGCAGGAAAGTGTGCATGCTTGAATTCGAGAGATCACTGTACTGGCTCATGCTGGTGAATATCGCGGCCATTGCCGTGCTGGGACTGGCGAGCGACGGCCTGAAACAATCAGTAGACGGATTTACCTTTCTCCAGCACCATCCCGCGCGGCTCATCAACGATTACACGGTTGCCGGGGGGATTGGCGGCACTTTGCTGAACGTGGCCGCCATGGGGTTTATCGCATTGGTGCTGGTGTGGGTCACCGACGTCCGGTTGTCCGGCCCGACGATCGCGGCCATCTTGACCATTATGGGGTTCAGCTTTTTTGGAAAGACCCCGTTGAATACCGTGCCCATCATGTTTGGCGTCTATCTGGCCGGCAGACTTGTCGGGAAACCGTTCAACAGCTTTATTCTTATCGCCCTTTTCGGCACCGCGCTCGGGCCACTGGTAACGTTTCTGGTGTATGAATCCGGGCTGTCGGGCGTACCTGCAGTGCTTATCGGCCTGGTTGGCGGCACGGTGACCGGTCTCGGGCTTCCTGCGCTTGCCATGGCCATGCTCAAGCTGCACCAGGGGTTCAATCTGTACAATATTGGTTTCACCTGCGGTTTCCTGGGCTTATTCGCGGCCTCACTTCTCATTGCGGCCAATCGGGATATGGAGATCAGCATAGTCTGGAATGATACTCCGTCGTTCGCGTTGATTTCGCTTGTACCGGGCATGTCGCTGCTCTATATCGTGTGGGGAGCGTGCATGGACGGCAGAAAGACCGTCGCGAACCTGCGCGAGCTCATGAAACTGTCTGGGCGTCTTCCTTCGGATTTCATGGACATGGTGACGCCCGGCGCCTCCTTGGTGAATGCCGGCCTTCTCGGGCTGGCGGGAAGCCTCTATCTGTACCTGATCGGCGCTGATTTCAACGGCCCGACCTTGGGCGGGCTGCTCACGGTGATGGGCTTTGCCACGTTTGGCAAGCATCCGCGGAACTGCTGGCCCATCGCGGTGGGCATAGTAGCCGCCACCCTGGCGTTTGGGAAGGAGCTTACGGCGCCGGGGCCTGTGCTGGCACTGCTTTTCGGCACCACGCTGGCGCCCCTGGCGGGTGAGTTCGGGATACTTGTCGGCATGGGGGCGGGGTTTACCCATTTGCTCATGGTCGAGCGTTCGGCCGCGTGGCACGGCGGCCTCGACCTTTACAACAACGGTTTCGCGGGCGGGCTCACCGCGACCTTTTTTGTGGCGATTATCGAATGGATAGACTCGAACAGAGGGCAATAACGTTGTATAGTGCCGGGGCATACGCAGAGCATGCGGTCAAAATGCCCGCCACCGGGGAACCGGACCCTTTGGCCCGGTTTTTCGAGGCAAACATGGCGTGGCTGCGAGGGACACTATGAAAACCAAAGAGTTTGTGCTGCATCTGCTGGGAGAAGTCGCCAATTATGTGCTCGAGAGCCGTCCCTCGAGGATGGTCATCTCGCTGCATCAGGAAGACGACGGTCTCCACCTGTGTGTCGTCGACGATTGCGAACGCTCGGATGAAGAACTTGCCGCGATGACGGCCGCTCTCGACAAGAACTCTGAGCGGCCTGAATTGGCCGAGTATTATGGCGCGATGGGCGGCACCGATCTTGTAGGCGAAGCGCGGCTGAACCTGATCAGTTGGCAGATCATGCACGCCGAGGTTACCCGCTCGAACGGTGGAACCAAGATCGATCTGTGGCTGGGCGGCGAACGCTTTGATCCGAAGAAATTCTCCATCCCCGCGGACAAGGTCAGAAAGCCGTCCGTGCCCTCTGACGAGTGATGCGCCCGAAATGCGGCAGTTCAATGGGACTGACTGCGTGTTCGGCGCAGTGAGTGAAGCGAAACGCGGGATCCTTCCCTTCTCTTCCATGTTTGATCGATTCCGATCCCGATCCCGATCCCGATCCCGATCCCGATTCCGATTCCGATCCCCGATTCCGATCCCCGATTCCGATCCCGATCCCGATCCCGATTCCGATCCCGATCCCGATCCCGATTTCGATCATGATTTCGACCCGGATGGGGGAGTCGAGTTACACAGATAGGGACTTGCGAAACTGACGATAGCACTATGAGCGGTTTCGTAAAGGCGTTTTCCCGCTAGTGTGGGCTTACATCAGCGAGGCCTGTGCGTCTGCGTGACGGGCTTGGATCTCGGTATGGTTGGCGCGGACTTCTTTCGCGCGGGCCTCGAGTTCCGTGCTTTCGGGTTCGCGGCCTTTCCTGCGCAAAACGTGTGCGAATTCTTCGAAACAGGTGGCGGTTTCAGGATGGTGCAGACCGAGATGCTCGACCCGAATGGCGCACGCCTTTTCGTAAAGCGGAACGCTCTCCTCGTCGCGGTTCTCGGAAGTGTAAAGCCGTGCAAGCTCGACCAGCGTATCGGCCATCGCCGGGTGAGTGCGCCGCCGTGCCTCGATGTGGATCTCGATGGCCCGTTCGAGGAGCGATTCGGCGCGCAGCACGTCGCCCTCGAGACGGTAATACCGCGCCAAGCCATTGAGCGCGCGCGCGACTCCGATATCCGTCTGGTCGCGCACGAGAATCAGCAGCGCATGGCGGTAGAGGCGCTCGACTTTGTCGTATTGCTCCTGCGCGTACCGGAGATCGGCAATGTGCAACACGGTTTTTGGTATTTCGCGTGTGTGGGGTCCGAGGACCTCGCGCTTCATCTCGAGGGCCCGCTCGAGCACCGCATCGGCTTCCTCGAGACGCCCCTGCGCCATGTAGACAAGACCGAGGCCGTCCAACGTCGAGGCGCGCCGGAAATTGGCCGGCGGCAGGGTGATGATGGATTCGCGCTCGGCTGCTTTGAAGAGCTGCTCGGCCCGGTTGTATTCGCCGCGTTCGTAGGCTTCCTCTGCCGCGTAATGGTACTTGAGCCACAGGGTCAATTCGGCCGATGCTGCGGTGGTCCATACGAGCCCCACAGCCATTGCCCACGCAATCAACGCTAGTTTACGCATGACGGATATCCCCATCCACGGCGCGCCAGGCGCGCGCCTGTTACTCCGATGTCACGTTGGCATCAGTGTAGCACATTTGGCGGAGGGTGTGCGCAGAGCGCCCGGGGCATCGTATCGTTGAAAAAGGCGTTTGGATATTCGATATACTGGCTTCCGAAAGGGAGGGCGAACAATGCGAACAAAAGGACCAAGGATGAGTCGGCGCGAGGCGTTTAAACTCGGGGCAGCGGCGACAGCGGCCCTGACCGCGGCGCCCCATGCAAAAGGGGCGCGGCCCATGCCGAGAAGACCCAACATCCTGTTTATTATGACTGACCAGCACCGCGGCGATTGCGTGGGTGCGGACGGAAACGACGCCATCATTACGCCGCATCTGGACCGTATTGCGCGCGAGGGGGCGTTGTTTTCGAAGGCCTACACGTCGACGCCGAGCTGCACGCCCGCGCGGGCGGGGCTGATGTCGGGGTTGTCGCCATGGAACCACGGAATGCTTGCGTATGGCCGGGTGGGCTGGAAATACCCGCACGAATTGCCCCAGGAAATGCGCGACGCCGGGTATTACACGCTGGGCATCGGCAAGATGCACTGGTCGCCCCAACGGAGCCTGCACGGGTTTCATGACACGATTCTCGATGAATCCGGCCGGGTGCAATCCATTGATTTCCGCAGCGATTACCGCTCGTGGTTTTATACCGAAGCCCCGGCGCTCGATCCCGATGCTACGGGCATCGGGTTCAACGATTACGACGCCAAACCCTATGTGTTGCCTGAACGGCTGCATCCCACCGCATGGACCGGCGACACGGCGGTGAATTTCCTCGAGGGATACGACCGTGAGGAGCCGTTTTTTCTCAAGGTTTCGTTCGCGCGGCCGCACAGTCCCTATGATGCTCCCGAGCGGTTCTGGAAGATGTACGAGAGTCGCGACATTCCCGAGGCGGTCGTCGGCGAATGGGCGGGCAAGTATGCGCCGCGCAGCGGGGATGTGTCGGACATCTGGCACGGCGACCTCGGCCCCGAACAGGTGCGCACCTCGCGCATCGGCTATTACGGCAGCGTCACGTTCATCGACGAGCAGATCGGGCGCATGCTCGAGGTGCTCGAGAACCGCGGCTGGCTCGAAAATACCCTGATCCTGTTCACGGCGGACCACGGCGACATGACCGGCGACCACCATTTGTGGCGGAAGACGTATGCCTATGAGGCGTCGGCCCGCATTCCGATGCTGATGCGCTGGCCCGAGGAACTGGTCAACGCGCGGCGGGGCCAGCGCCTTACCCAAACTGTCGAGTTGCGCGACATTCTGCCGACATGCATGGATGCGGCGGGGGCAGGGGTGCCGGATGATATCGACGGCGACAGCTTGCTCAAGCTGGCGCGCGGGGAAACGGCGGACTGGCGCCCGTATCTCGATCTCGAGCACGGCCGGTGCTACGGCGCCGAGAATCATTGGAACGCATTGACGGACGGGCGCTGGAAGTATATCTACCACGCGCATCTGGGTGAAGAGCAGTTGTTCGACCTCGATAACGACCCGGATGAACTGAGGGATTTGTCGCAAACCAACGCGGCCGAGACGGCCAAATGGCGCCGGCGCATGGTCGAGCATCTTTCGGTGCGCGGCGAACACTTTGTCAAAGACGGCGAACTCACGGTGCGTGAACGGTCGCTGCTTTACAGCCC
>SLSB01000392.1 GCA_007130675.1 Candidatus Hydrogenedentota bacterium
AAAGTAATCATTCTCTCGATTGTCCAGGGCATCACCGAGTTTCTTCCCATCAGCAGTACGGGGCATCTGATTCTGGTCGAGCAATTTACCCGCTTGAGCGAAGGCCCGAGGTTCAGCGCTGCGTTCATGGTGCTCATTCACTTTCCCACAATGCTGGCCGTCGTGGTGTACTTCTGGCCGCGTCTTTGGCCATTCGGAAAGCCGCGCGACGTGCGCAATGCGCAGATACTGCTGTGGACAAAGATCGTGGTCGCGTTCCTGCCCGCGGCGGTCTTCGGCCTGCTGCTCCACAAGTTCATCCAGGAACACCTCTTTAATCCCCTGGTCGTGGCCACCGCACTGTTTCTGGGGGGGGTGATCCTGGTCTGGCTCGAACGGCGGAAACGGACGCCAGTGGTTGACTGGGTGAATGATATCGGGTACGGCCGCGCCCTGGCCGTCGGATTCTTCCAGTGCCTGGCCATGATACCCGGCACCTCGCGCTCAGCATCGACAATCATCGGAGGCATGGCGCTCGGGGCAAGCCGCGCCGCGGCCGTCGAGTTCTCTTTCTTCCTGGCCATCCCAACGATGCTCGGGGCAACAACCCTCGAAATGATCAAGACCGGCGCAACGTTTACGCCCATCCAGTGGGCGCTGTTGGCGCTCGGCTCCGTCGTGTCTTTCGCGGTCGCATACGTGAGCGTGGCGTTCTTGATGAATTATATCCGCCGTCATGATTTCAGGGCGTTCGGGTATTACCGGATTGCATTGGCACTGACGGTGCTTGCATACTTCTGGTTCGTAGGGTTCGGCGAATAGGCCGGCCGTGGACACGGGCAGAACCATTTTCAATGAATACGCAGACATCCCGATACGTCATAAATGTCGTGACGCGCGACCAGGTGGGCATCATCGCGAAGGTGAGCGATGCGTTGTTCCGGCTGGGCGGCAATCTCGAGGCCCTGAGCCAGACGGTGGTATGGGGGTGGTTCACGATGATCGTCTGCGGAGTTTTCCCGGACAACGTCCGCGGGAATGACATCAAAAAGGCCGTCGAAGCAGCCGGAGATTACCGCGCTGTTGTATTGCCTCACGACGAAATGGCATCCAACGCTCCTCCGCAAGGCGAGCCGTTCATTGTAACGGTGAAAGGCGAGGATAAGCCCGGCATTGTAAGGCGTTTAACACAATGCTTTTCGAAAAAGAGCATCAACATCGACGATGTCTGGTTTGAAGTGCATGAAGGCCAATTCATCGTGATCTTTCATGTCACGATGCCTGCCGCGGTCGACCCGGGCGACGTGCGCGCCGACCTCGAAACCGCCGCCAGCGAACTCGGGGTGTCCGTGATGCTGCGGCACCAGGATATCTTTGTGGCAACCAATTCACTGTCGGTGCATACGCGGCCCGAGTAAACCGCGCAGCACGGCGTCAAGGAGGTGTCCTATGCAGGGCATTGCCAGGTTCACGTTGATCTGTGTAACAACTTTCGTACTTTTCTCGGGCGCCGCGCGGGCAGGGTGGCTATTCGAACGCGACACCACCGATGGCGCGCGCGTCGAGAAGATTCTGGCTGGCGAAGATGCGGAACACCGGTATGTGTTTCTCGCCACCACGGATGCCAGCCAGAACGGTTTTCAAGACCTTCTGCTCGTGGACGAGTTGGGGCATGTCCGCCTGATGCTAAATCAGCGGGGCGAGGGCTTCGCACCACCGGAAACCATCGCAGGCCCTGTCAATGAGACCCCGGGGCCGGTTGCCATCGAGACATCCGACGTGAACCTGAACAACGCAGAAGACATCATCATCGCAAACAGCGTGGGCGAAGTATATCTGGTGCTGGCCGAGGGTCGCGGGCGTTTTCGCGCAATGACCCGGATTTCCGATGCCCTCAATCCCAACGGCGGGCCGATGTATATCCGTGTTTCGGATGTGGATGCGGACAACGACGAAGATATCGTCTTCGGAAACAGTGAAGGCACATTGTACCAAATCGAAAACATCGGCATGGGCCACTTCGGGCGCGCGACGGTCATCGCGCGCGTTCCGAATCTGGCCCCAGGTCCGTATAGCTTCGTCTTTTCCGATCTGAGCTTCAACAATTTCGAAGACATCATCCTTGTGGATGCTAAGGGAACGGTGTTCTTGATAGAAAACCACACAGGCTCCTTTTCCGCGCCAAGACAAATTACCGGCCCCTTCAGCACCACACCGGGGCACGTGGCCCTAGGACTTGCCGATTACGATTATGACGGTGACGACGACATCGTCATGTTGCTGGGTTCCGGGGCGCTGGTGCTCATCGAGAACATGGGCAGAGGCGCTTTTACAAGACCGCCTAAACAAATTGCCCCTCCCCTCGGACCCGAGGGCGGTGTGCGGCAGCTCGCGCTTTCCGACATCGAGGCCGAGACCAGCGAGGATTTCGTGGTGGTTAACAGCAGGGGCTCCGTACACATAGTCGAAAACGACGGCCGGGGGAATTACGGTCAACCGCGAACCATTGCCGAAAACATCGAGATGGCGCACGGCGTCCTCACCGTGATCCGAGATGATGTCACCGCAGACGGCGCCGAGGATGCCCTGATTCTCGATGCAGCCGGAAACCTGTTTGTGGTCTATGGCGAACGGCAACTCGTGGTTGACCACACCCGCGACCTGGGAGCCGATTTTTGATCCCGACCGAAGACATCCTGAAAACCATCGAGATGGTCCAGATCGAAAACCTGGATGTGCGCGCGGTCACACTTGGCATCAACCTGATGAGCTGCGCGGACGGCGATTCGGATCGTATGTTGTCCAAAATCCGCGCGCGCATTCATAGCGTCGCGGGCGCGTTGGTCGCCTGTTGCCAAGAAGTCTCTGCGAAGTACGGAATCAACATCGTCAACAAACGCCTCGCCGTATCAAAAATGAGTGCGCTGCTCGAGGCCCACAGTGCCGACGTGTGTCTCCCAATGGCGCGCGCTGTGGACGAAGCAGCCCGTGACGTCGGCGTAGACATAATCGGAGGCTACAGCGCACTGGTTCAAAAAGGCTTCAGCGATGGCGACCGCCGCTTGATCGATTCCATCCCCGAGGTCCTATCCAGCACCGAACGCGTGTGCGCATCGGTCAACGTCGCCAGCACAAAGGCCGGCATCAACATGGACGCCGTCCTGCTCATGGGCCGCCAAATCAGGCAAACAGCCACGCTGACCGCCGACAAAGACGGTTTTGGCGCGGCCAAACTCGTCGTATTCGCCAATATTCCCGAAGACAATCCGTTTATGGCGGGAGCCTTCCTGGGGCCGGGCGAGCCGGGAACCGTCGTGAATATCGGCGTGAGCGGCCCGGGCGTCATCAAACGGGCCCTCGAACGTCTTCTCGAGGAGGGCGGCGCTGTCGACCTCGGCCGCATTGCGGAGGAGATCAAACGAACCAGTTTCCGCGTGACCCGCGTCGGCGAACTTATGGGCCGCGAAGTCGCAAAGAAACTCGGAGTCGAATTTGGCGTCGTGGATTTGTCGCTCGCCCCCACCCCCCGCATAGGAGACAGCGTCGGCGAAATTCTGCAGACCATGGGCATCACAAAGATCGGCGCACCCGGCAGCACCGCGGCTATTGCGCTACTCAACGATGCCGTAAAAAAAGGCGGCCTGTTCGCATCATCGAGCGTCGGGGGACTTTCGGGCGCGTTCATTCCGGTCAGCGAAGACCAGGCGCTGTCGCGGGCCGTCGCCGACGGTTCCCTCACACTCGAGAAACTCGAGGCGATGACCAGCGTGTGTTCGGTGGGTCTCGACATGGTCGTGGTCCCTGGAGATGTCGACGCGGAAACGCTTGCCGCAATCATCGCTGACGAGATGGCTATTGGAGTGATCAACAACAAGACAACGGCGGTGCGCATCATTCCCGCACCGGGCAAGAAGCTGGGTGACCGCGCGGTGTTCGGCGGACTGTTCGGAGCGGGCGACGTGGTCGAAGTGCGTAATGCGGGAGCCTCGAGCCGGTTTGTAGGCTACGGAGGCCGGATCCCCGCACCCCTGCACAGCCTCAAGAATTAACGCCAGAACCGGCATATGGCCAATCCGCTCACTCGGAGAATTCGCGTGAACCGCAAACGACTCAAGACTTTCTGTAAAAACCGCCGCGTCTGCTGGGGAACGGTGCTTGTTGAATATGCCGTGCCGCACGCTGTGCGCACCTTTGCCCGCGCGGGATACGAATGGCTCTGGCTCGATTTGGAACACAACCCCATCGGCCTTGATACGGTTCTCGAACTCGCCCGGACAGCCAGGGATGTCAACATCGCCACGATCGTGCGTGTTCCCGAAACCGAGTATACGTGGATTGCGCGCACGCTGGACACGGGCGTCGACGGCATTATGATACCCCGGGTCGAAACCCCCGAACAGATGCGGCAGATTATCAAGTGCGCGAAGTATCCGTCTGTGGGCAAACGCGGTTTCGGCATGCGGCCTGTCGCGTTTGGCAGACAATCGATGTCCATTCGCGAGCGCGTTGCCGACCAGAACGATACCCGGGTGCTGTGCATCCAGCTAGAGAGTCCGCGTGCTGTCGACAACGCCGAGGCGATCATCGATGCTGCCGAAGGATACCTGGACGCGGTATTCATGGGACCGACCGACTTTCAGCTCGCCCTCGGCGAACCCGATCAGACCGAGACGCCCGAGCTTGATGCGGCCGCGCGCAGCATTGCGGCCATCTGCGCGCAACGAAACATCGCAAACGGCGTCCCGGTGGCTACCCTTACAGGAGCGCGCTGGTGGCTCGAACGCGGATTCACCTTACTGACCTTCGCCTGCGACGACATGTTTCTCGCCAACACCGCCCGTGAAGCCCGAAGCGCCCTTTCGGA
>SLSB01000644.1 GCA_007130675.1 Candidatus Hydrogenedentota bacterium
CCGTCATTCAATCCCGCCAATGGCAACCCGCTGGTCGCGTTTGGCATTCTCAACAAGGACAAGGTTGAGATCACCGGAGATGGGCGTGACGATTGGCATCAGGAAATCCAATACGACGGCAAAGTCGCCATCTGGGACGATGGCCGCTGGGTTCACCGCGACGTGGCCGAGGAACTGCCCATCAAAGCTATTCAGCAATGCGGCGCCGATTGCTTCCGGGCATACTGCGGCACCGACGGCGTGCATGTGTTCAATTCCACCGACGGCGGACGCACGTGGGCCGCAGAGGTGACGCTGCACGCCCGCAACGCCGCTATGTTCAACGTGGTCGACAACGCCCGGCCGGAGATCAAGGTGCTTGTCACACAGCGCGAACAACCCCGCCAAGGCGGCAGGCCAGGGCACAGTCCCGATGACTACCGGCAGAATTTCCAAGTCTGGACGCTTGGCGTAGGCCCTCTCGCCACTCCAGCATAGAGGGCCTCTGCGTCCGCAAGGCCAAAATCATGTGATATCCTGGAAGCTCAACTGTAGTGTCTTATGTACAGGACGGTGTGCGTCCGTACAAACAGAAGACTGAACCCAAGGAGGCACCACGATGAAGAAGCACATACGATCAATCACCGTGCCGAGCCGAGCCGTAGTCCCTCGTAATCCCATCGAGCGGCTGTGGTTCATGATCCTCGATGTCCTCGGAAAACCGCGGATCCAGAGTCTCTGACCACACAAACAAACGCCGCGCCCGCCATGGCGTCAACAAGGAGTCATGGCGGGAGGCATGTATTCATCCCCCGTCGACTACCACGCATTTCACTCGGCCGCCAGAGCAAGCGGCCGAGTGTCTTTTTCTACGATAACGACCACAGGCTGATTTCGGCACAGCTACGCCAAAGCGTGCAACGCTAACCCGTATCTCCCACGAACTCAGGCACGCCTGACTTTGTGACAAATGCGCAGTCTTGGGTTGCGAAGAACGCACCGGCTTTCTTTTGCAAAAGGATTGTTTAAGCTATTTCACAGTAGCCTGCGGCGTCAGCGTATCGCAATCCATTCGTGCAAGACTGTCTGCGCAAGACTTGGGTGTCTGCCAGTTGAAAGCTGCCAAATTCCTGGGCGAAGCGTCAGGCAAGTTCGAAATTACACCCTGGGACCGCGGAATCTTCCGCCGAAGAGCAGCGTGAGCACGAACAAGATGAGAAACACAAGAAACAGAATTCGCGCCGCCGTGGTAGCTACTCCGGCAATACCCGTAAACCCGAGAGCCGCGGCAATCAACGCAACAATTAGAAACAACAGCGCCCAATGAAGCACATCAGCCTCCTTTCCCGTCCCGAGGAGCGCGTCGGATTCGCGACTGGCGAAGCACGGGCGATGGCTACAGCAGACCCAACTCTTTCAGTTTGGTCTGCACTTCATCTTTCGTCCAGCCATACTGTTCCTGAATCCTGCCCATGAGTACTTCAAAATTCCCTTCAGAACGGGCCAGATCATCCTCGGTCAGGCGGCCAAGATTCTCCTTCAGTTTTCCCTTAATCTGGTTCCAGTTGCCCTTCAGCACGTTATCATCCATGGTTATGGCCTCCTTTCATTCACCATTCTCCGCACTGCTCACATGGCGCTCCAAGCCGCCATGGGCGAGTGCAGGCTCCTCACTGCCGAACCACGAGGTTCGTGGCATCCACCCTTTGAACGCCTCGAATGCCCTCGGCGACCTCCACGGCCAGCTCTCTCTCAGCTGAAGAATCGACCAAACCAATCAACTCGACAACCCCATCGTCGGTGCTTACTTGTATGGCGCGAGCACGCACGTTCTGGGTAAACACCAGACTGCTTGTCACTTTCGTCGATATCCACACATCGGAGAGGGTGGCAGTCGCGTCGTCAACAGCGTCACGGACCGGACGCTCCAACTCCGGCTCAATCGTTAATTCGTTGCGTACGTCATCGACACCGCGCGTGTTCCTTGCAAGCCTGTTGGCCAAAGCCCGTTCCTCTTCGCTGCCAACCATGCCGGACAACGTCGTGACCCCATCTTCCGTGCGCACCTGGATATCCAAGCCTCGAAGATTTCGATTCCACAGCAGCTTGGATTTGACTGCCGCGGTGGCCGTGGCGTCCGTCACCCTTTGCTCGAAGGTGCGCGCGCGCGACTCTTCTTCGCCAATGTGAGCCGGTTCAACCTCGATATTGTTGCTCACCGAGTCCACGCCTTCCACGCTTAGCGCAATCGCGCCGGCCAAGTCTCGTTTGACATCCTCATCAACCGTGCCGTGGAGCGTGGCTTCTCCGTCGCTGACCTCTATGTCAAAGGAAAATGGATTCAAATGACGGTTTAATGCGAACGAACTCCATATCGCGCCTTCCCGGCGGGCATCCGTCCAATCCCAATCAGATTCGGACGCAGCAGCGTCGTGGAACGCTCCGCTCACCAACATCATGAGCGCCATGACCGGTACGGCTGCGAACTTGGGATGTTTCGTGGACATGCCTGGTGTCTCCTTTGGCCGAGTTGACTCGCTTGTCTCCGTGTTCGAAGCGTTGCGCCATCGTGATGCCAAAACTCCACTGTACTCGACAAATCTCGAGCATCCTTTTGCGCAGCCCTAGGTAAAGTTGCGCAAGATCCATGCCGAGAAGGAGGCGGCCCATATCGCCCCAATATGCGCCGAAGTTTGTCCACTTGTCTTCGGCTGCGTCACGGTTCCACACAAAATGTATAAGATTTTCACATGGCCATGCCGTAATGGTGAGGGCCAGCACCCATTATTGCGCTTCAGGCCCCCCCTACCGAGCCGAGCGCGCGTGAGCCAAAGCGAAAGCTGGGGGCCGGGTGTGGCGCGCCGGTTGCCGATAGTCTTCACGCGTGGCCATGTGAGAAGATAGGACAGGGGGCGCAGAAGCGACCAAGCGTGAAGTATATGGCGTACACCCAATAATGGGTGAGGCGGTGCAACAGTCAGGAGGGCGGCGACCATGATGGGTAAGCGACGGATCGTGACGACGGCGATGCTGTGTGTTGGCGTGCTGGTCTGGTGCGGAACAATCGAACAGGCCGCTGCCGCGCCTCATCCCCCCGCACAGGGCGGAAGCATGTACGAATGGCAACTGAACCTGCCCGCGCATGCCGTGCCGCGCAGAATTAGCCGAACGTTCAATTACAGCGGCGACGAACCCGCGGTGCTGGCCGAAATAGAAGGCCCAGGCTGTATCCGGCGGTTCTGGGTGACGGGCGCCAATCTGGGCCGCAATGTGGTGTTGCGGATCTATTTCGACGGCGAGGAAGTCCCTTCGGTGGAAGCGCCTATCAACGATTTCTTCGGGGCCATGCACAACTTGATGGCGGATCGGTACCCACCTCGGAATCCCGTTGAGGGCCTTCCCGAGGGGTACTACCGCATCAACACGCCCTTTTTCACGGTGCAGCCCAAAACCGGATTTACGTGCCACATGCCCATGCCCTTCGCCGAATCCGCCCGGTTCGAAGTCGTCCCCGGCGAAGGGACCAGCCGCACCTACTATCTTATCGACTGGCACGAATACCCGGACCAGGAGATGAACGAGGAGATGCGGTTCCGAGCGCGCTGGCGCCGGGAAGCGCCGGTGCGCGATTACGAGGATGAGTTCATCATGCTCGACGCCGACGGCCCCGGCCGGCTCATCGGCTTCATGTACAGCATTGACATGCTCGAGGACCGGCACGAGATGCGGTGGAGCCACGCCGGTGCAGACAACATCTATATCGACGGCACGGGCCGTCACCCCGCCTATCTACGCGGTATTGGTGGTGAAGACACCTTCGGCGCCTCGTACAGCGGCGGAGACAATCCTGGCGGGACGTCGCTCTATGCGGACGTTCCGTACTATGTGTGGAAAGACGACGACGGCGATTATCAGCAGGTGGCGGCTTATCGCTTCTTCGCACACGACGCTCTCACCTTCGACGAAGGCATTCACATGCGTTTCGCCGCGCGCGCCCACGATATCGCCTCGACGGTCTTCTGGTACTCGACCGCCCCCGTGCGGCCGTTCCACGAGATGCCGCCGCCGGAAAAGCGCATGCCAAACACACGAGTGCTGCGCGGCGACTATGATCTGCCGCTCCCTGATTACGGCGCATGGTGGATAGCAGGCCCGTTCGACGACCCGCCCGGCTCGCTGCCCACGCGGCGAGACTTTGATCCCGGTGAGTCTTTCAATGGCCGGGAATGGAGTGTCTTCTCGTCTCTGCGGGGCTTCGTCGACTTCAATCACGTGTACCGGCCGGAGCCCAGCAACCGCAATTCCCCCACCCTCGAAGCCGTGGCTGTCGCACGGGCCATTCTCGACGCGCCCAGCCCGGGCGAAGTCACCTTGACGCTCGGTTTCGATGACCAGCTTGTGATTCAGGTGAACGACAACGAGCCGATCGACATGGGCGAGCACCGGTATTTCCAGAGTCAAACCGTGGAGGTTCCCTTCGAGGAAGGCGAGAACGTCGTTGCATTATGGTTGAATAACGGGGATCAGGCCGAAAGTTTCAGCCGCGGCGGCTGGGTGTTCTCCTTCCGTGCCGAGACCGAAGACGGGCAAATCCTGCAGCCGCGGGCCGAATAGAAAGGCGCGAACGGGGCCGGCAGGTGCCTGGAAACCGAAAGGGCACCCTTAAGGCAGCCGTGGGTCTTCCAAAACTGGTGAGTGCATAGCGCGCACACCGGCGGCCGCCGAGGGGCCTGCGTCAGATTTGTGGGTTTTAGCCGACGCGGTCTTCCCAGTAATCTTCGAACCGGCCTGATTGGATGGCACAGCGCAGGGCAATGATGGCGTTTGCCCCGCGTACGGTCCATTC
>SLSB01000515.1 GCA_007130675.1 Candidatus Hydrogenedentota bacterium
ATCCCGTCGTCTTCTTTCACGAGATGAAACTCGTTGTCCGTGTCCTTGAGCCGCTCGCGTTGTTCCTCGGTGAATGCGCCGCTCATGCGCGCTTCTTCCCATTCGCGAATGGCATCGAGGATGGTGGACGTGTGCGGATTGCCGCGCAGCGCCGGCAGGCTTGTGGCAAGGGCGAACCCTGCGCTGTATCCGGCGGCGCGCGCAAGCATCCATTCCATATCCGACAGATAGGTTGTCTCGGTCATCAAATACCAGCCCAGCATGTTGGGCAGGAAATTCCGGTCGAAGAAGTCCTGGTTGTTTATGCGGTATTCCTGCATACTCTCGCGGAATCCGCCATACCAGGGCTCGCCCCAGTTGGAATAGGTATTGATGTGCCAGTAAAAATGGGACGCGATACTGGTTCCATTTAGCACGGTATGCTCGAGGTGGTCGTAAAAATCCTTGGCAAGGAGTTCTATGGCGTAGCTGCCCTGACCCGAGGCGAGAGCGCCCTCATGGCCGTCAAAGTCCATTTGCTCCAGGCCGGTCTCGTTGAAGAGCTGGGCGAGGTTGATGGCAATCTCACGCTGCATCTCGAGATTCGGGAAAAACACCCGGTAGGGATGGTCAAGAAGTTTGCCGACTTCCGCGCCCTCCTCGTGCGCGGCCGCTTGGGTGCGAAACGCCCCGCGCACGCAATCCAGCAGCACCCAGGGCTCCTGTTCGGACACCGCGCGGTACCGTATCAGTTCCTGCCCGATCATAACGGTGCGCATCCAGTTCGCGTCTTCGTTGGCGAAGTACTCCGGCGAAGCCACGGGTATCTCGGTGGTATCCGGCCCGATAGCCTGGGTAAGCACGCTGGAACCGGTTTTCGCAAGCCGGGGATCAGGCACCGGCGTGATATAGGGGTCGCCCGGCTGGATGAAGTTCGACAACGTATGCACCCCCAGCCGGATGTCCAACGCTTTGGCCTTATCGACGCACTCCTTCAGACCCTGGACACCATTGGGAAAATGGCGCGGGCTTGGTTCGTAATGGCCCCAAGTTCTGAACGGGTTACCATGATACAAACCGCCCAGATTCGACTGCTGGACATACTCGAGCATCTCGTCAATCGTATCTTCCGAAAAGTCCGCAATCATGTACGAGCGCCCCGCCTCGGGCGACTTCTTGGACCACACCCCGTTGATCATGGGATGGGGCAAACCCTCGGCAAGCTCGATCTGGCCGATCGTGTCCAGGGCCTCGGCGGCCGCACAGCCGAACAGGGCGATCTTCGAGCCTATGACCGTCTCGCCGGGAATGGGCGGCACCGGCATATTCGGGAAACTTCCGTTCCAGGCTGCGACGTAGCGCGGCCGTGACCGGTCCATCGAATAGGCCTGCAACACGCTGCCCCACGGGCGCGCCACCGCTGTCTGACCCCGATAGCCGTTGAGCCCCTCCTCATTGTCAGGATAGCCGCCCAGCGTCTTGATATTCAGCCCCTGGATGCCGACAGCGTAGTCGTCGTCACGGACAACGCCAACCACTTCGCCCACGGTCTGATTGATCGTCACGGGATAGGGGCCCCAGATGGCGATATCGACGGTATCGGCCGGTTCGGCGCGCAGGATTTCGAAAGTGACATGGGTGTCCTTTTCCTCGACGCCGACCTCGAGGCTCACGCCGCTCTCCTGATACTGCAACCGGATAAGAGACGCCTCCTGCAGAAACTCGGCCGAAGAAGGTTCTTCGATGGTATCGCCGACTTTTACGGCGACCAGCGGCGCGGGCTGGTCCGGCGCAAGCAGTTCGTTCCCATGGATGGCGTCATGGATGCTGGCGACCTGTCCGCGGGCATCCACTGAGATACGGAAATGGTGCGTTCCATACTCAACTTGTGAATAGGCGCTGGTTGCGAATACTACCGAGAATGCTACACACGATAGCATTATTGCGCTTGCAAGCCTTGTCCGATGGACTGAACTCTCTGCATTGTTTGTCTGTAACGTGTCCTCTTTCACTCCAAATCCTCCTGTTGAGACGTTGGGGCACAAGTCGCAGACTCCTGCCACAGGTGTGCATATCTCATGTTGCATGTTGCGGGCGATGGGTATTCCTTCCATCCAATCTGGCAACGGTCATGGCACGAAACGTTATAGCACAAGACGGGCGCAGATTCTCACTCCAGAGTGTCAATAACCCCACGGCAGTCACGAAAAGCAGCTTCATCGGTGCAAACCCAGCCATTTTGTGGCTCTGAATGCTGATTGTCCGCTGGAAACATCGTGTCCTCGCAGTCGACGGCAAAAAACACCCTTTTGCGCGGCTGGTTTACATCTTGGAACCCGCGCCGCGCCACACCTCTTTTTCGTAGGTGCCATAGATTCGAAGTCGCCATAGAATCTGCGTCACGGGTTTGTGGAAACGACCGTGACCACGGGCTGACAGGGGTTTTCAAGCCCTGAACACACCAAGCATAGCAGAAAGAGTTTTCTTTTGCAATTGAATCATTTTATCAAATGTTCATAGAAAGCATTCTTTTAACAATAATAGGCGTAAATTCTATCTTTACAATAACGTTTTCTGGAGGTCATTTCTTTCTCTGTTTCTGTTCCATGACGGCCGGAACGGGCGAATTCCGCTGTGATTTGGCAATGCCGCGTTTGTTTTGCAATGCTTTTCACGCAATGCCTTTCTTGTTGCGAAATTCTGGACAGTGCGTTACTCTGTTTTTGGGGCTAGGTGCCGCCACTGCAGAATCAAGAAGCAATGGAGCGCATGGTGCTGCGCGAATCGGGGCCGGGAAAGTCTGTTTTCCGGCGCCGGGCAATGCTCTGGATACCGCACGAGGGGGTATCGCATGCACAGGGGCGTCGAACAACGCAGGGTTTTCAGAGGGAAGGCAGGCGGCCTTTCCCGGGGAATCCCTGTCTCTTCTCTGACCACCGGAATGGGATAGCGCAGTCATACGCCGGCCTTTGTCTGGAAAAGGAGGTTTTTCCCATGGACCATGATGAAGCATCGGTTGACGCCACATTCGAACGGCGCAAGTCCAGCATAGGAATCCGGATGACCCTGTTGTATTCAGTCGTCTACGTGGGATTCGTCGCGCTTTGTGTGTTCACGCCGGCGTGGATGGGGGCGCGGGCCATTCTGGGCCTCAACCTGGCCGTGGCCTATGGTCTGGGGCTGATCGTTGTCGCGGTGATTCTTGCGCTGGTCTACAATCAGCTTTGCCGCAACCGGGCCACGGCGACGTCCGCGAACCGCGCCAACGCGACAGACACACCTGCCGGCGGGGAGGAGGATTAGATGGCTATCGCGGTATTTGTGATCTTTGTGGCGCTGGTTTTGTTTGCGTCCGCCCATACAAGCCGCCGGGCCGGCAGCGTGGGCGGCTACTTCGTGGCGAACAGGTCTGTGCATTGGGGCGTTAACGGCGTTGCGTTTGCCGGCGGTTATCTTTCGGTGGCGAGTTTCCTGGGAATCTGCGGCCTCATATCCTTTTTCGGATTTGACGGTTTCCTGTACTCGATCGGGTTTCTTGCCGGCTGGATCGTTGCCCTGTTTGTGATTGCCGAACCCATGAAACGGATGGGCACATATACCTTTCCCGATGCCCTGAACCGGAACTATAACCGCCCGGGCATTCAGGTGGCTGCCGGTCTAAGTGTGCTTGTGGTGTCTCTGTTTTATCTGGTCCCTCAGATGGTGGGCGCGGGGGTTCTCGTCGAACCGCTGCTCGGCATCCCACATTCCTGGGGCGTCATCATGGTGGGAGGGGTCGTTATTCTAATCGTGGCTGGCGGCGGCATGACCTCAACCACGTACGTGCAGTTCTTTAATGGGGGCCTTCTTCTGACCTTTGCGAGCGTGCTCACCATTGCTGTGCTGCTGCGTGGAATAGACACCACGGACCTGCCCCCGGAGGAGGGCATTGCTGCGCTCGATAGCTATGAGTACGAAGAAGTGGAGGTGGACTTCAGCGGCGATGTTCCGCGGTTGGGCCTGCTTGGCGCCCGCTTTGTTGACGGCCATGCCGCCGTTGACAGGTACACGGGCGAGAAAACGGTGGTCCTATACCGGATTTCCCGGCTGGTTCCGGCACTCTCGGATGGAGAAGGGGGCTACACCGCCGAGATCAAGGGCCGTACCCCGCATTTTGTCGTTCCGCCCGAGCATGAGACGGATTTAGAGGTTGAATACGACGGGGGCAGGCCATATCTGCGCATCGAGGATTGGTGGCGTCTCGTGCCCGGTGGGCCGGGCGAAGACCGTCTCGTCGAGACGCAGTTCCGCGCGGTGATGCCCGACGGGAGTGTCATTGTCAATGGTGTGCCCGAGGGACCGGGAAACCGGATGCGGCAGATGGGCCGCGTTTCGAGGATCCCGGAGGCATACGGGGAGAGGACCGGACCCGTAGGCCCTGTGCGGATATTGAGCGTGCTTACGGACCAATCGACCGAGGTGCAACGGCCGCGAAGTCTTGCCTTTACCACCGACGCGGGGGAACACGTCACGGTTCATTATGAAGAATCGACCTCAGGGGGCGTTTTTATGCGGCCCGGCCTCATGTTTCCGCTCGAGGCGCGTGAAGGTGAACCCGGCGTCGTCACTTTGCTCAACCGCTTGAACTTTATCTCACTCATGCTGGCCCTGTTTCTCGGGACCTCCGCACTTCCGCACATCTTGATTCGCTACTACACCGTTCCGAGCACGGAGGCCGCACGCAAATCCACCATCGTGGCAATTACCGGCATCGGCATATTCTATATTCTCACGATGTACCTCGGGGTGGGCGCCATCGCCAGAGGTGCGCTCAACCCAGAAA
>SLSB01000168.1 GCA_007130675.1 Candidatus Hydrogenedentota bacterium
GGGCCAGACGCATGACCGCCGGGATCATCAGCGGGTCGTCGCCCGTCAGGGTAATGTCGGCGGCTTCCATGGCGATATCGGTCCGTGCGCCGCCCATCGCAATGCCGACATCGGCGTAGGCGAGGGCCGGGGCGTCGTTGATGCCGTCGCCGACCATCACGACTTGAGTCCCCTTGGATTGAAGCCGGAGCACGGTTTCAGCCTTATCGTCGGGCAAGACCTCGGCGTGATAGCGGTCCATGGCCATGCGCGACGCGACAATCTCGGCATGCTGCTCGACGTCTCCAGTGAGGAGGATAATGTCGTCCATTCCCATCAGGCGCATGCGGTTGAGAGCTTTCTTCATGTCCTCGCGCAGGGAATCCTGAATGCCCAGCACGCCGAGAAGCTTCTTGCCCTTGGCCACGTAGACCACGTTTTCGCCTTTGCGCGCAATGGCATGCGCCTGGTCCTCGAGGGCGTCCAGCTCGATGCCAACTTCTTGCATGAACCTTCGGCTGCCCACGCGCACGATGCTGCGCCCAACTCGAGTCGAGACCCCGAGAGCGGTATGGATTTCGTTGCCCGAATGCTTGGGTATGCGCCAGCGCTCGCGGCGCATACGATTCAACACGGCCACCGCCATGGGGTGCGTACTGGCTTCTTCGGCTGCCGCGGCACTCTCGAGCACGGTCCGGCCTTCAATCTCCGGCGCAGCGGAGATGATGGTCGTTACGATGGGGCGTCCTTCGGTCATCGTGCCGGTCTTATCGAGGATGACGGTGTCGGTTTCGGAAAGCGTTTCGAGGTAGTTTCCGCCTTTGATGAGAATGCCATTGCGGGCGGCGTTGCAGATGGACGCGGACAGCGCCGTCGCGGTGGACAAGCGCACTCCGCATGAATAGTCGATGATAAGCATGTTGAGGGCGCGGGACGCGCTTCCGGTCAGGAAATACACCACGGAGGACAGTGCGAAATTGAAGGGAATAAACTGTGCGGATACCCGGTCAGCGATCGTCTGAATCGCCGCCTTTCGGTGCGACGCTTCTTCCACGAGATGCACGATGCGGGCGACCGCCGTGTTATCGCCGACGCGCTGCGCGCGGATGACCAGACGGCCGGATTTGACGACAGTGCCCGCGAACACCTCGTCGCCAACCGCCTTCCGCACCGGCATGAACTCGCCCGTGATGGAGGCCTGGTCCACGGCGGCTTCGCCGTCTTCTGCTACGCCGTCGACGCTGATCTTCTCGCCGGTATGGGTGATGGTGCGGTCGCCGGGTTCGAGCGCATCGAGGGGCACCCGTTCTTCGGTGCCGTCGTCGCGGAGCCGCCAAACGACTTCTTCGCCGACGGACAGCATTTCGCGGATGGCTCGGCGCGTTCGTTCCATGGTGTATGCGGTGAGCAATTCGGCAATATCGGCCAGCCAGATGATGGTCAGAGCGGAAACGCTTTGGCCCGCAAGGATGCTGGCTACAATGGCACTGGAACTGAGCGTGTCGGCATTGGGGCGCTTGCGGACCACGAGCGAGCGGAAGCCGCTCTTCAATATCGGGAGCGCCAGCGAAATGCTGGTCAGGGCCGGCATATTGACGAAACGACCCAGGATCGTCTGGGCCGGGGCGCCGGGCCGCAGCGAGGAAAACAGCAGTGAGACGGTGGTGATGGCGATCCGGGTGATGGTTTCGGTGAGGGGTTCCTCCTGAAGGCGGCGCTCCTGAACCGTCAAGGCGCTTTCGGCCACCCTCTCGGCTTTGTAAGCGGTTAGAGCCCAGGTGCCCAAGGCCGAGGCTACCGTTTCGAGCATATCTTGGGAAGACGTCTTCTCGTGGTCGTAATGCACGAGCACATTGGCTGTAACAATCGAGATGTGGACGGATTTCACCGCTGGCGCTTCTTGCAACATTGCGGCGATATCGGCGGCGTGCTCGCTCAGATAGTGCAAGCCGCGGCAGTCTATGCGCACGCGTCCCGGCAGGTCATGCCGGATCTCGCAGTGCATCAAAGGGGTTTGCTTACGCCAGAACATCATCCGGTATCCTCGAGCGGCTATCGAATTCCAGCCTTTGCGAGATCGTGTTCGTCAACCACTCGCGAAGGTTGTCTTCAGAGGCAAGCAGACGTTCCAATGTCAACCCCTGAATAAAAAAACGGTTCTTTACTGCTAATTGGGTCACGGCCCGCAGGAAGCGAAGAATATCGTCGTCTGAAATGCGATCCGAGTCATAGCGAATCAAGACGTTAGCGGTCGTCAGGCAGGGTGACACGCTGACGATGCCTTCCGGGACCTCGAGCATACGCGCCACAAAGGCCACCGCACCGCTATGCTCAGGCGGTACGCGCCTGAGCAGCGGGATATGAATGCGCAAACGCCCGGGAAGACGGTGCACTACGCGCGGGCGCACGAGATACGCTATGGCCGAGTCCCTGATAGTCACATCGCGTTCTCCTGACGCCGGGTGAGGCTGTTGAGAGCCCACCACAAGAGGGTGAATCCCGCAGGGACGGACGCCCAGCCGGTTTGCGCCACTTTTCGGGTGCCTGCGACGATTAAACCGAGGATACACAGCGACCACAAGTCCAACACGCCGCCGGTCTTATCGTAAACCGCATGATTGAGCGATTTTCCGACTTCCCGGATTTCCCGCATGATGGCGGCGGGTGGTATCCGTTCCAATTCCTCCTCGAGTCCTGCCAGGCGTACCAATGCGCCGAACAAGCGGGGGGGATCGATAACCTCAGGACGAAACGTGACCACGACACTTCCGGTAACGGTGCTGACTTCGGCATGCGTCACGCCGGGAAGCGACCTGAAGTCCTTCACCCAGGGCGGCTCGGGAGCTCGGGCCTCGCGCAGTGATGGGACGCAGAAACGAATGCGGCCCGGTAGGGCATGGGCAACGCGAACCGGACCGGTTTTGAACCGGGGAAGGCCGCCTAGCGGTGCGTTCTTTTTCATTCGGCTGGCGAACGCTGCAATAACAAGGCCAGTCACGATGTGCATACAGTTTCCCTTCCTTGCGCCAAGCGGTGCGCCCGATAATCTTCTTTGCGGCGCGAATATGTCTCAGAATCATAACAAAAAGGATGCTAATTGGGTAATCTCCGAATACCCTTTCGGATACTTTTTTACTTGAGGCAACGGGATCTCTCAACATAAAGCGCGCGAACCCGCATTCCTTGCCAACTATGGCGTGCCTGAGTTGGTGGCAAATACCCGCACGTGAGTCATCTGCTGTTTCCGCAAACAGAGGTCATGCTGTGGGATATTTCGCAACAACCTGCGGCATTTGTTAACGAGAATCCGCTCATGCATCCTAAACCGTTGTGCGCAAGACTCAGATGCCAGAGAATTGAAAACGATGAAATAGGGGGCATTCGTATTCGCGCTCTTCGATGATCGCGGCCCATCGCTTGTGATTGGGCCTGCATCAGATCAGTGTGTTTGAGCCGAGGCGTTTTTTTCCATTGATCTTGGAATCGGTACGATTTTGGGTTGCGCTCTCAAACGAACGTTTGTTATAATCGGGTAACGGGAGTAGATTTGCCCGTTTTTCGCTGCACGGTTGAGGAGCAAGGCATGGGACACGCGTCGGAAGCTGTTGGCACCAAACACGCGCTTCTGTTGGCGGCTGGCGAGCTGTTTGCCGAGAAGGGGCGGGATGGTGCCAGCGTACGCGATATTGTGAAGAAAGCTGGGGCAACGCTTTCGGCGGTGAACTACCATTTTGGCTCGAAGGAACGTCTGTATATCGAGACGGTTCGGTATGTGCTTTCTGAAAAGATCACGTTCAGCGGTTTCTTTCGCGATTTGGCCGATCGGGGTTGGCGTTCCCCGCAGGAAGTGTCGAACGCCCTTTTTGGCGGCATTTGGGAGTTGTTCACGACGTTTCTGGCGCCAGGCCAGCCGGAATGGCCGGGGCGGTTGATCACGCGGGCGTTTCTCGAATTGGCTCCCGGCGAGCAGTCGGTGTTTGCCGAGGCGATGAACCCTGCCGATGAGTTGCTTCGGGAGTTGGTGCTCGAGCATATGGCCGAGTGGAAGAAGCCGGAAGCGGATTTCTGGATCATTTCGCTTTATGGGCAGGTGTTGTTTTATGTGCTGGCCAAGTATCCGGTTCTCGGAACGTTTGAGTTGGACCGTTATGGGCAGGGGTTTCTTGAGGACGCGGCGCATTTCATTGCGCGGACGTCGTTGCTGGCGCTGGGGCTTCCCGAACCTGAGCGCGAAGCCCTGAAACTTTCATGCGGCGTGGCGCAACGGTAGCGCATTGGCCGGGAAGGGCTCGAGCGCTTCCGTGTTGAGATATTACATGTTAGGAATGCTTATGAAACACAGACGCTATTGGAAGATCGGAGTTGTTGCAGGGGTTGCGGTGCTCGCATGCGCTGCCGTGCCGATGCTCTGGCCGGGCATGTTCAAGGAAACGGCGACGGCGATTCGCGAGCCGATGGTGCGCCCGGTCAAGGTGATGCGCCTCGAGGACCCGTCGGAATCTGCATGGCGGCAATTCCCGGGGACGGCCGAGGCGGTCAAACGCACCAATCTGGCGTTTCGGGTCAGTGGGCCGCTGCAGACGTTGGATGTGAACGTAGGCGAACGCATTGAAAAGGGCGCGCTGCTCGCCGAGATCGACCCTCGGGATTATGACATTGCGGTACGGCGCATCGAGGCGGCCTTGGCGGAAGCTCATGCCACGTTGCGGGCGATGCGCAGCGGCGCGAGACGCGAGGATATCGAGGCGCTGCGGGCGAATCTATCGGCGGCCGAAACGCGCCTTGCTGAAGCCGAACTGCAGTATCAGCGGCACAAGA
>SLSB01000166.1 GCA_007130675.1 Candidatus Hydrogenedentota bacterium
GACCGTCCTGGCATGGGGCATCGGTCAGGCCAAACATCATCTCGGCCTCGACAGCCACATCGTCCTCGATTTTTGCCGTGGCGCGGACCTTGCAGGCGTTGTGCCGAAGCTGGATCATCTCTGATTCGACGACGAGCTGATCACCGGGCACGACGGTGCGGCGGAACCGGGCATTGTTGATCCCCATGAAATAGGCGAGTTTTCCCGCGTGCCCGTTGCCGTCGAAAAGGAGCACCGCGCTGACTTGGGCCATCGTCTCGATAATCAGGACACCCGGCATGATGGGCATGTTGGGCCAGTGACCCTGGAAGAACGGCTCGTTTACCGTGACGTTCTTGATGCCTACGACGCGCTTGTACGGCTCATATGACAGGATGCGGTCGACGAGCAGGAAGGGGAAGCGGTGCGGGAGCACCTGCATGATGCTGCTGACATCAAGAGCAGGCCTTGTCTTGCCATGGCTGCGCACGAACGTGGGGTCGATGGTCGAGTGGCCGTTGAGCAGCGCCCGCTTGACCTGCTTCGAAAAATTCACATGCAAGGGATGGCCCGACTTCACCGCGATGACATGCCCTTTAATCGGGCGGCCGAGCAGGAAGAGATCGCCCAGAAGATCCACGATTTTATGGCGCACGAATTCGTCGGGAAACCGAAGGTCATCGTTCAAGATCGAGTCATCCCCGATAACGATGGCATTTTCGAGGCTGCCCCCTTTGATCAGTCCCTGTTCCTGAAGCATGCGCACTTCGCGCAAGAAACAGAAGGTGCGGGCCGAGGCGATCTCTGTCTCGTAAATCTCGGGCGTAATGGTATAGGAAGCGTATTGTGTGCCGACGGCCACGTGGTCGTACGCGATGGTCACGGTCAGCCGCGTCTCGTCAGCCGGCAAGACGCTCAGCGTCTTGTCTTCTGCTTTGAAATAGACGGGCTGTTTGATCTCGACGTATTCGCGTTTCGCGTCTTGTTCGACAAGACCTGCTTCTTTGAGGGTATTGAGGAACGGGAGCGCGCTGCCGTCACCGACGGGCGTTTCATTGGCATCCACATCGACGTCCAGGTTGTCGATGCCCATGCCTGCGATGGCAGAAAGGACGTGCTCGACAGTATGGATCTTGACGCCGTTGATTCCGATGGTGGTGCCGCGCGAAACATCGACAACGTGATCGATGTCGGCCTTAACGGCGGGCCGGTCGGGTAGATCGACGCGGTAGAATGTCACGCCGCTGCCCGGCGGGGCGGGTTTAAAGGTAAGCGTGGTCAGGTTCCCGGTGTGCAGACCAATTCCCGAAAAGGACGATTCCTCAGCTATGGTCTTCTGACATTCCATCGCGTGTATTTTCCAACTCCTCGATGCGGCGGCGGAGTGCGCGAATCTCGCGCAACGCGTCCGGCAAGCGCCGCAAGCTGGCCTGTATGCGCTTATCGCGCTCGTGATCCATTGCGGGAAAACCGGACACGACTCTGCCCGGTTCTACCGATTTTGTGACGCCGCTTAAACCGGCCACAGTCACACCATCACCCACTTCAATATGGCCGCCGATACCGGCACCGGCTGCCACGGTGACCCCATTTCCGAGAATTGCACTTCCCGAAATCCCGGCATTGCCGCATATGATGCAGCCACGCCCCATCTCCACATTGTGTCCTATTTGCACAAGGTTGTCAATCTTTGTGCCGCTTTCAATGACCGTACTTCCAAAGGTGGCACGGTCAATACACGAATTTGCTCCGACTTCCACGTCATCTCCAAGCACAACACCGCCGGTCTGTGGAATCTTCCGCGGGCCTTCGGGCCCGGGAACATAGCCGAAGCCATCGGAACCGATGACCGCCCCGCTGTGCACGATGCACCGGGCGCCCAAGGTGACTCCCGCCAGAATGCTGGCATGCGGATACACCACGGAATCCGCTCCAATTCGCACGCCGTCTCCGATATAGGCGCCGGCATACACGCACACGTTATCGCCCAGCACCGCATTATCGGCAACCCGGACGTGGGCGTCCAAGGCGACCGCTTCGCCCAGAACAACCCTGTCTCCAATAACGGCGCTGGGATGCACCCCCTTCTTGGGCCGGGTATCTCGCCCCGGGCAGTGCTGGCCCAAAAGGGTAAGGAATGCCGCATAGGGATCGGCAACCTGGATCAGCGGAACAGACGCTTCGCCAATGCTGGGCGGCACAAGAAGAGCGGCAGCTTTCGAGTCATCCAGGTATCGCAGATAACGCGAACTGGATATGAAGGAAAGGTCGCCTTCCTGGGCTTGGCGGATACCGTTCATGCCGGTAAGCCGGACCGACACGTCTCCGATGACCTTGCCGCCGACTTCCGCTGCAATTTCACCAACAGTAACGTTCATGCGGATTCCCGTCGTCCCGGCGTCTCGCATGCCCCCCGCGAGAGGCCAAGGACGCTATCCGTTTACTGTGCTCGCGCGTAGGCTTCGTTCAATATCCGCTGGACATCGAGCGTTATGTCAATTCGCGAATGATAATAGAGGACAGAAGTACGGCTCTGCGGATCGGCATCGCTCTCGAAGATGAGATGATAGCGGTTTTCTTCGCCATACCTCGCGATAGCTTCGTCGATGTCGTTCCGAACGGTACGGATGAGTGCCGCCGTCCTGGAATCAATCCTGGCCTGGCGCGACTTGAGTTCAGCCTCATACTGCACGAACTCTTCCTGGATACGGCCTCTTTCGGCATCGCGTTCGAGCTCGGTCATGCCGTCGCGGCCCTCGAGATATGCATTCTTGGCGCTCTCGATCCTCTGCGACATGCTATCCAATTCGTTCTGCATGTCCGTGAGTTCACGTTCGAGTTTCGCCATCTCGTCCTGTTGTTTCCTGTATTCATTGAAGACTGCTTTGCGGTCGACGACAGCAATTCGCCAGTTGGAAACGGCATCATCTTGAGCCCGGACATGACTGTTAAGCAAAAGCATGGCCGCCAGCAAAAAACAACCAATGGTCACGAGCATCACGGCACGGTATTTCACGTTACGAAACCCCCTCTTCTCTGTTTGATTTACCCTGTCCAAGAATCGAACGGTGTCCTCATTCTGCAAAAAACGCGGCGACCCTGCCGCCGCGGGTTCATTCGTTTCCGGCGCTAAGCGCACGGATGATTAAGTATATCATTGCGAATCACATCTCTGCAAATCCACTACCGGGTCTTGGGGATGCCTGCTTATGGGCCGACGCCCAGGAGTCGCGAGGTTCATCAAGCCAATGTGCCCAGGAACGCGCGAAACCATCCTGCTAGAATCTCAATCCTGTCTGCAAATGCAGCCGCCCGCTGCTGCTCTGGTGGCTGTCGGGATTGACCGGGACTGCGTAATCGACACGAATGGGACCAAGGCGCGGGATGTTGAACCCCATGCCCAGGCCGAGACTGAATTTCATATCGCCGACATCGAAATCGCTTGCTTCGCGCCATACGCCGCCGCCATCGCCAAATGTATAGAGGCGGAAGTTATCAGTGACTTTGTACTTGAGTTCGACGTTCTGCAAGACGCGAAGCTTGCCGCCGACGTAGTACCTGTC
This sequence comes from Candidatus Hydrogenedentota bacterium, assembly GCA_007130675.1. Classification (GTDB taxonomy): domain Bacteria; phylum Hydrogenedentota; class Hydrogenedentia; order Hydrogenedentales; family SLHB01; genus UBA2224. The sequence continues at coordinate 3,543 of SLSB01000166.1, forward strand.
TCCAAACCAGATAAAGCGCCTTTCGGTCGGCCCAATTCTACGATGACTATACCCGCGGACCGTTGCGGTTCCGCCCGCAAAATAGCGATAGGAAATGGGCACGTAGCCGGGATCGCCGTAGTCTTCAACCCACCCTTCGCGCGTCTGGTACGAAAAGACCCATCTTTCTTCTTCGTCGATGGGCCAGTACCATGTCGAGCTGTGGTCGATACGGAAGAACTCGTTGTCTCCGCCCAGCCCGGCCAACTCGAGGCCAAGATCATGATCGGAGCCGCGGCTCGGGTCAATCCGGCGATCCACCGTATTCCGGTTGATGCCCAACATCGCGCTGATGGTAACGTCTCCCCCACGCTGGCGGCGCAACTCGGGGTTCAGGAAGAACTCACGATAGTCCAAATCAACGTCGCTATACCGCAAGGCGGCCCGCGTCGTGACAAACGGGGAGAGCTGTTTGCCCAGGCGAAGCTGTCCACCCGTGGTCGACTCCCGGTAGCGGATACCGGTGTCGTAGGTACGGGATTCATCAAACACATCGAACCCAAAGGCCAGGGGATAACCGAAAATCTCAGGGTCGGTGAACGACAGATAGAACTGATCGCGGATTTCGCCGATATTGAGCCGAAGCCGCAGTTGCTGCCCCGCACCACTGAACCGGGGCCAATTGGCGATATCAAAGTTGCGCAGGCGCAGCTCCGAGTAGACGCCGAACCTTTCTTCGGTGCTGTAGCCCAGCCCGAAATCGAGATTGCCGGTCCTGCCTTCGTCAACGTCAACCAGCAGATTCTCAAACATCTCATCGCCCGGAATCGGATCGCGGGTGAACCGGATCGAATCGAAGAACTGCGTGTTATCCAACCGCCGCTCACTGGCCCGAAGCATGGTCCCGTCGAACCGTTCGCCCGGGTACAGCATCAGCTCGCGGCGGATGACATCGTCACGCGTCACCGTGTTTCCGGTCACTTTGATCTCGCCGACATACATCAGCTCGCCTTCTTCAATGCGATGGATGACGTTGGTGGTCTTCGCCTCGCGATCGAGGGTGACCTGAGCAATCACCCCCGCATTGACGAATCCGCTGTCCTCGTAGCCTTGGCGCACCAGCTGCGCGTCATCTTCCACTTGCCCCGCATCGTGGACATCGCCCGCCTGCACCCCGAGCAGACGCATGACCTCATCGTCGTCAAACACGATATTGCCGATTGTATCAAGCGCCGCCACCGTGTATTCGGGGCCTTCATTGATGTGCACGGTGATGTCCATGCGTTTGCCGGATGCGTGATAGGCGAAATCGACTTGGGGAATATCGGCCTCGAGCCGGCCGAAGTTCTGATATTCATCTACGATCTTTTCGAGATCATCCTCGAATTGATCTTCGTTGTACCGGCCGCCCAGAAACCACCAGGCCCGGCGGGTCGTCATGAGTTTTCTCAGTCTCCTGCCAGACATGACCGTGTTGCCTTCAAACTGGACCCGTCGTATGCGCGCCCGCGGGCCTTCCTCGATCACACACGTAACATCGACGCGCCCGGCGCCGGCGTCCTCGACAATAAATTCGACCCTGGCGTTCGGAAACCCCCTCCTCTCGTACATGTCGAGGATGTTCTCGCGTTCGACAGGATAGCTTTGCTCGTCAAAAGTATCGCCTTCGTGCCACGTAAGGGCGGTGCGTATATGGCGCGTGCGCACTTTGTCGTTGCCAACGATGCGCAGTTCGTTGATAATGCGCGTTTCTTCGAACACGTACGTCAGGATGACTCTCCCTGCCACAACATCGGCCTCGGCTCTGATGGTCGTGAAGTAGCCGAGCTCGTATAGACGCCGCAGATCGCGTGCGACGGCACGCGGGCTGTAGGTCTGTTCAGGCTGGGTTTCAATCTGGGCCCGCACCACGGGTTCACTGATGCGTTCCAACCCCTGCACGCGAACCTCGCCGATCGTTCGTCCGGCAAGCTCCGGATCCTGCGCGGGGACGTTTACACACACCGCTAACGCCACCGCAATTACTGGATAGATTGTAAGACGCTTCAAGGAGTTACACCTTCCGCCTCTGCACCGACTGGTTCAAATACCAGCCTGTCGCTGGTTTCCGACGTCCGAACCACAATGCGGGTTCCCGCGCCGAATTCCCCCTTCAACAATAATTCAGACAACGTATCTTCGACGTGATGCTGTACGGCCCTCCGTAGCGGCCGCGCACCATATTGCTCGTCGCTCCCCACCCGCACGATAAACTCTCGCGCATCGTGGGTAAACTCCAGTTCGAGCGACCTTTCCCGGAGGCGTTCTATCACCTCGGCCACTTCAATGTCAACAATCTGGCACAATTCCTCGTGCCCGAGGCGGTGGAAAACCACCAGTTCGTCAACCCGGTTGAGAAACTCGGGGTTGAACACCTTCTTGACTTCCTCCATGACCCGCGATTCCATGCGCTTGAATTCGTCTTCGGCGCCCTCCTGCTGGAAGCCCACCGAACTGCTGCGCCCGATACGCCGCGCCCCGATGTTGCTGGTCATAACCACGACGGTGTTGCGGAAATCCACTTTCCGCCCAGTCGCATCGGTCATCTGCCCTTCCTCGAGCACTTGGAGCAGCACGTTGAATACATCGGGATGCGCCTTTTCGATTTCGTCAAAGAGCACGACCGAGTAGGGGCGACGGCGGACCTGCTCGGTCAACTGGCCGCCTTCGCTGTAGCCGACGTAGCCGGGAGGCGCACCACCCAGCCGCGACACCGCGAATTTCTCCATATATTCGGACATGTCGACGGTGATCAGCGACTCTTCGTTGCCGAACAAAAAGGCCGCCAGCGTTTTGGCCAGCAGGGTTTTGCCCACGCCGGTCGGACCCAAAAATAGAAACGACCCGACGGGCCGCGCCGAACTCTTCAAGCCCGCCCGCGACCGCTGGATGGCCCGTGTGATGCTGTCAATAGCCTCATCCTGACCCACCACCGCTTTGCGCAACTCGTCGCGCATTCTCAGAAGCCGCTGCGATTCGTCTTCCTCGAGTTTGGTAAGCGGAATACCGGTCCACTTCGAGATAATGTAAGCGATGTCTTCCTCGGATACGACCATCTCGGCCGAATCGCGCTTCTTCTCCCACTCGCGTTTCTTCTCTTCAAGCAACCCAATCAGCTGCCGCTCGCGGTCCCTAAGCGCGGCCGCCCGCTCGTATTCCTGGCTTCGAATGGCTGCTTCTTTTTCCTGAGTGACCTCTTCAATGTCTTTTTCGACCTGCTTGAGTTCCGCCGGCCTCGTGGTAATCTGCAAACGTGCGCGGCTGCCGGCTTCGTCAATGACATCCACCGCTTTGTCAGGAAGGAAGCGGTCGCTTATGTACTGATTCGAGAGCTTCGCGGCGGCGACCACGGCCTCGTCGGAGAATTTGACCCGGTGGTGCGCCTCATATTTGTCGCGCAGCCCTCGGATGATTTCGACGGTCTGGTCGACCGACGGCGCGTCTACCATGATGGTTTGAAACCGTCGCGCAAGCGCAGCATCTTTCTCGATGTGCTTGCGGTATTCGTCCATGGTCGTCGCGCCGATACACTGGAGTTCGCCGCGGGCTAGCGAGGGTTTCAGCATGTTTGCGGCGTCCACCGCGCCCTCGGCCGCGCCCGCCCCGACGATGGTGTGCAGCTCGTCGATGAACAGGATGATGTTGTCGGCGCGGCGGATTTCCTTCATAACGGATTTCAGACGTTCCTCGAACTGACCGCGGTATTTCGTGCCCGCGACAACGCCGGCCAGATCGAGGGTCAGCACGCGCCGGTTCAGCAGCAAATCGGGAACATCGCCGGTGATGATTGCCTGGGCAAGCCCCTCGACGATGGCCGTTTTGCCCACGCCCGCTTCACCGATAAGAACGGGATTGTTTTTCGTGCGACGGCTGAGCACCTGAATCACGCGCTCGATCTCGGGCTCGCGCCCGATCACCGGGTCGAGTTTGCCTTCCTGGGCGAGCGCGGTAAGGTCACGTCCGAACGTGTCGAGTGCGGGGGTCTGACTCTTCTTGCTGGTTGATGCCTGGGCGCCGGGTTTGCCTTGGTCGCCCAGCAGGCGGATGACTTCGGCCTGAATTTTTTCGAGGTCAATTTTGAGATCCTGCAAGACTTTCGCGGCGATGCCTTCGCCTTCCTTCACAAGCCCCAGCAGAATGTGTTCGGTGCCAATGTAACTGTGGTTGAAACGGCGCGCTTCTTCGACCGAAAGCTCGAGTACCTTCTTGGCGCGCGGCGTAAAGGCAATTTCGTCGCTCGAGGGCACGGCGTTGCCGCGCTGTACCTGCTGCTCGATTTCCATGGCGAGCGACTCGATATCGACTCCGAGATTTTCGAGCGCCCGCGCGGCTATCCCTTCCGGTTCGCGGCACAGCCCGAGCAAGATGTGCTCGGTCCGCACGTATTCGCTTCCGAGGCGGCTGGCCTCCTCGCGGGCCGTACTGATTACATGCTTTGCGCGTTCGGTAAATCTATCCCACATGGTCCAATTGGCCTTTCCTTAACTCCGGCTTTCGGTTGTGTCGCCATGCCCGCTGCGCGACTCATGAGAACGTCATCCGAAACAGATCCGCGCGTTCCATGCTAATTGATAGATCGTCGCATTCGCGGCCGGCGCGCATCGCGAGATGCGCGGCTTGCGATGCATACAAAAGGTCATTTAACTGCCGGTATGAGGTGTCTTTGAGTTGTCCGGTGGCAAGTCCAAGGCGCAACGACGACAAGATGCCGGCGGCCTCGGCAAACTCGAGCAGATGTGCCCCGCGGGCCACCCCCCAGGCTCTTCCGATACGGTCTTCGAGGACGCGCGCGCCCTCGGTGAGAAGGTGCCGCCTGGCCTGGCGCTCGTTTTCGAGCAAGCGCGAGAGCAGATGGTGCAGATTGAACTGGATTTCCTCTTCCGAGCGCCCGAGGGTAGCGGTGTTGCCCACCGTGAAGACCTCGCCCAGACCTTCGGTGACCGAGCCGAACAGGCCGTCGATATGATGGCCTGTCTCGCGCGCCTGTTGATTCTCGGTCACCATGCGGTTGCTCATGGCGAGTCCGGGAAGATGCATGGTGACGGCCAGGCGGAATCCGGTGCCAATCTCGGCCAGCGCAGCGCTCAAATAGCCAAATTTCTCATGGAACGCAAAATCAAGGGCGTTGGCCAGCAGGTCGTCCGCATGGGTCAGGCGGGTCCAGACCTCATTCAGGTTGCATGCCGCCGAACGCACCTGCAACCGGACGTGGTCGCGGCCGTTGACCATTACGCTTATGGTCTGATCATCGCTCACCCAGACGCCCCGGGGACCGTGGGCGCGCTCCATTTCGTGGGTAATCAGGCGTCGCTCGACAAGAAATCGCACGACGCGCGGCTCGAGGTCTTCGATGGCCAGGAACTGGCCGGCGCGAAAAATGGTGTGGCCTTCCATCGCGCTCAAGACCCGCTCGAGCACTCCGTCCAGTTCATCGTCCGACGCGCGGGCGGGAAACGGCAAATCGGCAAGATTGCGCGTGAGCGTTCCGGCCGACTCGATGACCGCATCGGCCTCGGGTCCTTCGCCCGACAACCACGGCGCGTTCTTTTCGAGCAAAGTCTCCAGCATGTCTCCGCTCAGCTCTTCGGGGCCGCCCCGGCATTCAGGTTGCTCTCCAATCCTTTGATCTCATCGCGCAACCGGGCAGCATCCTCGTAGTTTTCTGTTTTCAGCGCGCTGCGCAGCAACGCGCGTTTCGTTTGCAATTGCATGTGCAGTTGCTCGCGGGTGGTATCGCGCACGGGAGTCTTGCCGCGGTGGCGCAACCCCGGCTGCATCCCGCGCACCACACTGAGCAAATGCTCGTCAAAACTGTCGTAACACACCGGGCACCCCATCAGCCCGCCATGCAGGGCATCGGCCAATGCGAGCCCACATGCCGAACACACAATATGGCGTGCCACACGGTCTGTCGCCATACGTTCGAACAATTCATTGCGCGGCGTCGGGGCCGTGCCCGACATCTCGAAGCCGGTACTCGCATTACCCTCGATATCCGTCAAACAACCTTGGCAGATATTCCGGACAATGGCTTTTCCGTCAATGACTTCGCTATACCGCAACGTGGCGAGTCGTTTATGGCAGCGTTCACATAACATCGTTTCTTCAGCCCTCACGCTAAGTATAGCATTCCTGAACGGCCACAGTCCACGGGCGCACCACAGCCGGAAAGCGCCGGGCAATCACTGTGAGATGGCCCACGTGAGCCGAAACGCCGTATCGTGCCGCATTATGCCGCACAGGGCGCCCTGCACGTGAAAATGCAGGCGGGCAAAACCGAAGCGGCACAGCTTGCAGCATGATCGTCTCGGCGATGGTTCGGCCACGGGCGAGATGGCCGTGGCAAAAGGGGAGCCTTTCCGTCGGCAGAGTATCGCTTTCGCCACGCGACAGCAGCATACCGTTTCAGAGAAAAATGCAGCGCGCGAACCGAAGTCCGCGCGCCGGGCATCGCAATCAGTCTTGGAAGCTGCTCAAGACCAAAAACCTAACCTTCCAAGGCTATCTGAATCAGGTTTTTCATCTGCACCTTTGCCTTGCATACCGGCCAGGTACCAGGATACCGGACAAAGCTCACGTGGCCATCCATATAAAGCACGTTTCCGCCGCCTGGCACGTGGTTGAAATAGCTGGCCCCCGGCTCGCTGCTGTCCGTCCGCGCTGGAATCCAGACTGAATCCCACATCACGCTCAGTTCGCTCTGTGCCAAGGCGCCCGCCGCGGGATTGTTGATGTCCGTGATGAAGAACCGCTCGATGCCTTCCCGAAGGCGATAGACGGTCTTGTTCTCAAGACTCACGTCTTGATCGTACGCTGATTTGTCTGGATTCGAGAACACAGCCGCGACTGTGTCGAGAAACTCCAAATCGAAAAGCGGAAAGGCGGTGGTCAAATCATCAAATGCCGGATCGTTGACATTGTTATCTCCGATCACATCCTGCGGCTGAATCGCCCAGCCATAATAGCTATACGAGCCGTCCACGACTCTGCAGGGATTCGGTGTACCGTCAGAATCGTGCCACGCTTCAAACTTCTCCCAGCCATCCGCGTCGGACGGGCACACCAGGATGTTGAAATCTGTCAGATACTCGGGATAGACAGCAACAACCATGAACATCTGATTGATGTTGTTCAGTGAACCATTCTCGCACTGAATGGCAGGATTGCCACTGTTGCGCGTTTTCAGACACGGCCACTTCTCTCCCCTCGATTCGTTTGCATACATCTTGAATACAAGGCCCATCTGCTTGAGGTTGTTCGCGCAGCTTGCTCGCCGGGCGGCCTCGCGCGCGCGGGCCAATGCAGGAAGCAGAATTGCTGCCAGAATGCCGATAATGGCAATAACCACCAGCAGTTCAATCAAGGTAAAACCGCGTTTTTCCCTCATGAGAAGTCCTCCAAGTTTTGTGACCCCTGCTGCCTCGCAGATGGGCAACACGTGTCCGTGTCCGCCTTCACTTACACAACAAAACCCCATTTCCGTTAATTATAGGTCACTATCTAACATTGGTCAAGGGTTGTCAAGGTTCTGTGTCAAGGTTCTGCGCTACGTGGTAATCGCGCAGTAGAAGCGGTACGGATGGCTCGAAAACGTACGTTACATGCGACAAGGCGAAGGTATATGTTGATCACATTTGAAGAGAAATCGAGCTTGCCGGGGCATAGGACACCTGCTCTTCACGATGGACGACCAGGCTCCCCAGCTGTCTCGAGACCTTGGGCAACGGAGCTTCGCATGGGACTCTTCAACAGCGCTTTCACGGGTGAAGAGAATTGTCGGACGCGATGCGAACGGTTGGAAAATGGGAAGGGCTTGGTGGGCCGGTAAGGGACTTCCACCCTCAAGTGAGCGCGCTCTACCGGGCACACAAAGAAGGCGCGCGAACCGAAGTCCGCGCGCCCGTTTTTTGTCGCTTAATGCCTTGGTGACAGTTCTATGCCTAGAGAAACTCTATCAGCATAGTCTTCATGCCCGCTTTTGCCTTGCAGGCCGGCCACTCACCCGGATACCGCTGAAACTCTACATGGCCGTCCATGTAGAGAACATTGGCGCCGCCCGGAATATGGTTGAAGTAAGCTTGATCATAATGCGTAGTGGTCCATACCGTATCCCACATCACGGGGAGTTCGCTCTGCGCCCTGGCGCCCGCCGCGGGGTTGTTGATGTCGGTGATGAAGAACCGCTCGATGCCTTCGCGCAGGCGGTACACGGTCTTGTCGGTGCCATCGAAGATTGACGTATAGCTCACGTCTCTGTCGTAACTCGACTTATCCGCGGAGCCAAACATGACGCCAAGTACATCCAGCGCCGCATCCGAACCGTTATACTCGTAGTAGCCAGAAAGCGCGGCAGTAACGGGATCTTCGTAGGCGACATCGTTGGGATCGTTCGGGCCGATGATGGTTTCATGAGTCACGGCCCAGCCGTAGTAGCTGTACGAGTCATCCATCACCCGGCAAGGATTCACGGGATTACTCAGGTTCCCGCCATCCCGCCACTTGGTCTGGTATTTCCCTGCGTCCGGATCCGAGGGGCAGATCAACACATTGAAATCGGTCAGATATTCTGGATAGAGCGCGGTCGTCTGGAATACCTGATTAATGTCGTTGCGGCTGCCATCCTGACAGGCCATGGCAGCGGTTCCCCGATTGTGGGTTCTCATGTGCGGCCACTTCTCTCCGGGCGCCTCGTTCGCGTACATCTTGAACACGAGGCCCATTTGTTTCAGATTGTTTGCGCATGCTGCGCGCCGGGCGGCTTCGCGCGCGCGGGACAGCGCGGGAAGCAGAATTGCTGCCAGAATGCCGATAATGGCAATAACCACCAGCAATTCGATCAAGGTAAAACCACGATTTCTTCTCATCATTACTCCTCCTGTCTGTTCTTCCTGTTCCGCTGCGGGTGATGAACATGTCCCCAAAACATACCCCTGTTTCCACAGCATAATCCCAAGCATGTGGAGCATACCGCTCCGCCGACGTAGTGTCAAGCTGCGCGATATGGCCCAAATCGCAGGCTAAGCACTGGTGAAGTTGGAGTCAACCCACTCGTGCGCTCTGGTTGTCGCATTTCAGCGCCAACGGCGCGGCAATATGCTAGCCCGGGGCAAGGAACGCGCATGCGCGTGACGCCGCCCCGGGATCAACGATTCTCACCCCCATCTCTTAGCGCTGAAGGCGCGACACATACTATGGCCGACCCGGAGCAGAATAGGGACCTCTCGTATGATGGTCGAGAATCGAGACCTGCCCCCACAGCGGAGGGGACAGCGTCCAGCGTTGTGCCGGGCTTTCCGCCCGGACATTTTCGGGGAAATCCGGTCCCAGGGCGTTGCCCTGGGCTGGCATATTTCCGCGCCTTCGGCGCTCCGGAAGCGACCGGACCGCCCCATTTCTTCAGCCTCCCTTCCACACCCCTTTTGATCTCCGGCTCGGATTTGTCGTACGATGACGCTGCCAGCCGTGTGAAAAGGTATTGGCCCGTGCCCCGATAGTTAAGTGGATATAACGAAGCCCTCCTAAGGCTTAGACGCAGGTTCGATTCCTGCTCGGGGCACCATTTTTTCAACTCTTTTGCGGAAGCGCCGTTCTTTCGCTTGACTGCCCGTCTAATGATCTCGAGCCCGGATAACTTGAAGCAAGATAACGCACATTTCGTGGCTTTCGGGGCGCAAGACTCGGATGCCCGCCGGTTGAAGGCTGTGAAATATCCGGGATAAGGTCAGGTCGCAGAGGCTCCGGGAGATTTGGACTGCGGCGGCTTGACGCCGCTTTGGTTTCGCCCGGCTTGCCGGGCGGTGGAGAGCGGGCAACCATGATTCAATCAATGTGAACTGCCCATCGAGAAAAGCGGCGGCAAGCCGCCGCACTCCAAAGAAATCCCCCTTTTCTGTGGTGTGGCCCCCCTGTGCCGCATCCGTCTCCGGCAGGCCTCAGGAAAATGCCACGGGAATCGGCGCGCATGAGTCATGAGGGGCTGTCTCTACCACCAAAGATCCTGGCCCCCGTATTCGGCATAATTGCATTCCTCGGCACGATTCTGCTGAAATGGGTTGCGGGAGGTGTTGAACCATGGAACTGGATCAAAGGTGTCTGCGGGAATGTGAAGCAGGTCTGGCGACTGAGACCATCGAGCGCATTGACGCCGCCGCGGAAGCGGTGGTTGCGGCAAAGCAGCGCGGCGGCAAGGTGGCCGTGGTGACGGGCAGCGGGCCGAATATCCACGAGGGCGTCACGACCCTGGTTGCCGAACTCATGCGCGTGGGTATTGTGGATGGCGTATCGACCAGTTCGGCCGTGGTTGCGCATGAACTTGGCGGCGTGCTGGATCGCGTGAAACGGATGGACGGCGCCAGCGTAGGCATTGACCCGCATCTGCTGCCTCATGGCGGTTATTTCGAACAGACTGTGTTGTCGCCTGACATGCTGGATATGGTTCGCGCCCGTATCCCCTTCGACGAGGACTTGTGGGAAAAACTCAGTGCGACTCCCGGCGCGGTGATCATCAAAGCGGCGGGGAACCTGGGCTATCCGATGGGCCTCTACATCGAATTGCTCGCACGCGATATTCAAGCGCTCGCACAACAAAGCGGGAAATCGTTCGAGGAAATCGCCGGACTCGGGGCCGATCCCCGCACCATGCTGGGTACGGGGGCGGCGCGGGGGCTGCCCGTCATTGTCACCATTCCGCAACTGGTGGGTGGCGGAGCAGTCGGGCTGGCAGTCGGAGACAGCATAAGCATCACCGAGCGCGGAGAGCGCCTCGCTGCAATGCTCGATGCCGCCGACGTTATCATCGAGTCAGCCGTGGCGCTCACTCAGGAAATCCACGACGGCCCGTTCGAGACGTACACCGGCCACGGGCTGTGGGCGCATTGGGCCGGTCACAAGGCCTTTTCACTCAGGGGCAAGACCCTGATTCGCCTTGACCTGGACCCCGCCCTCGAGACCGTCTGGCAGGCCGAACGCGGCAGCGCTTCGGTTCAGGGAGCGATTGACAAAGGCCTGCCCAAGACGAAACTGTTCAAGACGCCCTTCCGCATGGAGATGTCGGGGTTTGCACGGCTCGAGGGGAGCCTGCCGGTCACGGCGGACATCGGCACAGCGTGGCCGCTGCTGACATCGCGTATCGCCGAACGCTTGGGAGTGACGCTCGAGTTTATGTCGTATCCGCAGCAGACCACCGCGGGCAAAGCCATGCGCGAATGGATGGTCGACGAGATTCAGCCTGTCGATGCCGAGCGCCTGGCCGTGCATGGCGCCGGTACACGCAAGAAAGACAAGGCTTCGGCAACGCCACGCCGGTAGAGCTTATGTTACACTTGGGTTACGCTCCCTTGACTTGGCAGGGGGGTTGCAGTACTGTACTAAGCGCTTAGGACAGGCAACGTGGGGCTGGCGCCGGGGGCAGTCTTCGGGCGTGTGAAATGCGAACAGGCGATGCGAACAGGCCCGTATAACGCTGCACACGCAGAGCATTGCTTTCTGCGCAGCCGATAACGAGGGGCAATGACGGACAACGCGCACGAATCTCCGTCTTCGGAAACCGTGGACACCAAACCTCGGCACCGTATCGAATGCGGGTGCGGGCACGTCTTACAGATAAGCGACCGGGATCTTGGCCGGACGTTGCGCTGCCCGGAGTGCGAGGGGTTTGTGTATATTGCGCATGAGCTTGTCGTTCCCGTTGCGCAGGCGCCACCTTCCCAGCATTATGACGACGATGAAGTTCCCGCGGATCTGAAGCCCGGCGACCGGTTCATGGCGACGTGCGAAGTGCGCGAGTTGATTGGGCGGGGCGGGATGGCATATGTGCACCGCATCCATCACAAGGGATGGGGAGTTGACCTCGCACTGAAAACCCCCCGGCCAGACCTTGTGCGACGAAATGACTGGCAGCGCGATTTCGAGCACGAGTGCGAGACGTGGGTAGGTCTTACCCCGCACCCAAACGTAGTGCGCTGCCACTATATACGGCGTCTGGGGGGTATCCCCCGCCTCATCCTCGAGTTTGTCTCCGGCGGCTCTCTGGTGCACTGGACACGCAGGAGGCTGCTTTACCGCGGCGAGCATAACGAAGTGCTCAAGCGGGTTCTTGATGTGGCGATGCAGGTAGCGTGGGGGTTGAATCACGCCCACGAACAGGGGCTGGTCCATCAGGATGTCAAACCCGGCAACATCCTCATGACCCAGGACGGTCAGGCCAAGGTGACCGACTTTGGCCTCATGCGGGCCTTGGGAGGCAGCAACGCCGGTCCGAGTTTTTATCCCACATCCGGCACGCCGCCGTACAGCGCGCCCGAGCAGGGACCCCATACCCCATCGAGCCATCTCACGGATATCTGGGGCTGGGGCGCCAGTGTGCTCGAGATGTTTGTGGGCAGCCCGAGGTGGGATAATTGGAAAGCCTTGCTCGAAACGTTCGAGAACCACCGGGCGGGCAAACTCGAACGGCCGCGAATCCCCCACATCCCCGACCCTCTTGCAGAATTGCTCAGCCAGTGCCTGCAAACGAAACCCGAGGAGCGCCCGGGAAGCATGCACACCGTGATCGAGTCTCTGCGCGAGGTATACCAATGGACCCTGGGCGTGCCGTATGAGCGCGAACACCCCGAGCCGTCCCTGGCATCGGTCGAGGTCCTCAACAACCGTGCGATTTCACTGTTCGAGCTTGGCAAGGCCCACGAGGCCGAGATACTCTGGCAACAGGCCCTGGCATTGGCCCCCGAGCATCTCGAGACGCGCTTCAACAACCTCTTGTACAAATGGCGTACAGGCCATTGCACGGATATCGCCGTGGTCAGGACAATGATGCAGTTGTTCGAGCAGGAAAAACGGAATTCGGCCGCACGCTATCTGCTCGCGCGCGTCATGCTCGAGTGGGGCGATTGCCGCGTAGCCGAGGATATCCTGCACCGCATCGAGGTTTCTCCCCAGAATATGCGCGAGATCGAAGTCGCACTCGCCGCCGCAAGGGAAGCGGCCACCGAATCCCGCGGGCTCGTGAATGAATTCAACTCGAACGCGCAGGATGTCCGGGCGGTGTACCTCCAAGACGAGGCGCGTCTGGGATTCGTTGCACGGCACGATGGGACCATAGAATGCTGGAGCCCGCTCGAAGGCGAGTGCGTGAAGCGATTCGAGGCGCATCGCGGCGGCGTTTTCGCTCTGACCTGTACGCACGATGACACCCTCCTGATCTCGGGGGGCGCGGACGCCAAGATCCGCCTTTGGAAGCTCCCCGACTGCAAGCAGATTGCCGTGCTTTCAGGCCACACTGCTCCGGTTCGAGGGCTTGCCCTGGACAGAGACGACACCCTGCTGGTTTCGGGAAGCCAGGACCAGACGCTCCGCGTATGGCAGACCGACACCGCAACATGCCGGCA
>SLSB01000620.1 GCA_007130675.1 Candidatus Hydrogenedentota bacterium
CTCAAATCGGTGTTCAAATTGACCGTGATCAGCATCATCGTATTCGTGACCTTTCGAAACCGGTGGCAGGAGGTGCTGGCATGGCCCACCCTGACCCCCTTGGGCATTGTGAGTGCCATGACCGCCATGATCGCCATTGTGTGGCTCCGCGTCGTGCTGGCCATGCTGCTCCTGGGCGTTCTGGATTATGGATTTCAAAGATGGCAGCACATGAGAGACCTGCGAATGACCGTGCAGGAAGCGCGCGAGGAGACCAAGGATATCGAAGGCGACCCCCGGATTCGCCAGCGTGTGCGCCAAATCCAGCGGCAAATGGCCATGCAGCGCATGATGCGCGACGTGCCGGAGGCCGACGTCGTGGTCACCAACCCCACCGAATTTGCCGTGGCGCTGCGCTACAACGCGCAAGAGATGGAAGTGCCTGTGGTCACGGCAAAAGGAGCGCGGCTACTCGCCGAGCGAATCCGCGAACTGGCGATACAGCATGATGTGCCCATTGTGCAAAAACCCGATTTGGCGCGCATGCTCTACCGCACTATCGATATCGGGGAACCGGTGCCCGAGCATCTGTTCGTAGCCGTTGCCGAAGTGCTTGCCTACGTGTTCGAGATTGACCGCCGCGCCGAGAAGCTCCGCGAGCGGTCCGGGGCAGCCCACGGGTTCGAGCAGCAACGGGCTGCAAGCTGAGAGAGGAGATACAGCGACACATGGCGGTAGCGCCGCACGAGATGGGACAGGCCAAGTGGTCTTTTGCCCGCAACCAGGACGTCATCCTCGCCGTGGCGGTGATGGGTGTTCTGGCGGTGCTGGTGATCCCGATCCCGCCGGCGCTGCTCGACGTGCTGCTCGCTATCAACATCTCGATTTCGGTGGTCGTGCTCCTGACGGCGATCTACTTGCAGCACCCGGTCGATTTCGCGGTGTTCCCCTCGCTGCTGCTCATGTTGACCTTGTTTCGGCTGAGTCTCAACGTGGCTTCCACGCGCCTGATCCTCAGCCGGGCCGATGCAGGGGCCATCATCTACGCGTTCGGCAGTTTCGTGACGGCTGGAAGCTACATCGTCGGACTGATCATCTTCGTGATTCTGGTGGTGATCCAGCTTATCGTGATCACACGCGGGGCGACCCGCGTCTCCGAAGTGGCCGCGCGCTTTACGCTCGATGCCATGCCCGGTAAGCAGATGGGGGTGGATGCCGACCTCAACGCGGGCCTTATCACCGAGCAGGAAGCCCGCGCGCGGCGCACCCGCATCGAACAGGAAGCCGATTTCTATGGAGCCATGGACGGGGCGACCAAATTCGTGCGCGGCGATGCGATCGCCGGCATTATCATCACGCTGATCAACATTGTGGGTGGATTGATCATCGGCGTGGTGGTCCAGAACTTGGCCTTGAGCCAGGCCGCGCAAATTTATACCCAGCTCACTGTGGGCGACGGCCTGGTCTCGCAGATTCCCGCGCTGATTGTATCCATGGCCGCGGGATTGATCGTCACGCGCACCGCGTCTCAGGAAAATCTCGGCGTAGACGTGGGCGCGCAACTCGGCGCCTATCCGCGCGCGCTTGCCGTTGGCGCGGGACTTCTCGCGCTGTTCGGGATCATGCCCGGCATGCCGATAGTCCCCTTTTTTGCCGTGAGCACTCTGCTCGGCATCGCCTCGTATCAAACCAACAAAAGTATCATACAACGGGCCGCGCTCGAAGAAGCGCGCGAGATCGCCGAAGAAGAGGCCAAGGCCGAGGAAGCGCCCGAGCGCACGGAATACCTGCTGCCCGTAGACCCCCTTAAAATCGAGCTCGGCTATGGACTTATTGTTCTCGCCGATCCCAAGCAAGGTGGCGACCTCCTGAACCGCATTCAGATCATTCGCCAGCAGATGGCCACCAAAATGGGCTTCATCGTGCCGGTGGTCCGCATTGTCGATAATATGCGTTTACGGCCCAATGAATACCGGGCGAAACTGCGCGAGGCCGAGATCGCGCGCTACGAACTCGTGCCCGACCACTATCTCGCGATGAACCCAGGCATCGTCGAAGAGGAAATCCCAGGCATCCCCACGACGGAACCGGCCTTCGGCCTGCAGGCGGTGTGGGTCAACGCCGAAAACCGCGACCGCGCCGAGCGCATGGGCTACACCATCGTCGAACCCTCGGCGGTGCTTGCCACGCATCTCACCGAATTGATCACCAGCCATGCGCCCGAACTGTTATCGCGCGAAGATGTGCAGAATCTTGTCAATGTTGTGCGCGAAACAGCAGCCACGGTGGTCGACGAACTGCTCCCTAACGTGCTGACCCTCGGCGAAATTCAAAAAGTCCTGCAAAACCTCCTGCGCGAGCGCGTGTCGATCCGAAATCTCGAGACCATCCTCGAGGTCCTGGCAGACTTCGCCCCCCGCACCCGCGATACCGAGGTGTTGACCGAATACGCACGCCAAGCGCTTGCGAGGCAGATTTGCGCCGAGTACGTGGACGAGCAGAACTCCCTGCATCTCATCACGCTGGCGCCGGAGCTCGAGCGCGACATTCTCGAGGCCGTCCGGCAGTCCGAGGCCGGCGAGTACATCCCGCTGGCGCCCGCCCGGGCCGATGCAATCGCCCGCAACACGGCCGAGGCGGTTCAGCCGCTGGTCATGAGCGGCCAAGACCCGATTGTGCTGACGTCGGCTTCGGTGCGGCGCTATTTCCGGCGGATCGCCGAACGGTTCATGCCGCGCATTGTCGTGCTTTCGTACAACGAAATCGATCCGGCGGTCCGGCTCGAAAGCGAAGGGCAAGTGAATGGATAGAGATACTCAGGGGTTTCGCAAGTTCCGTGCGCCGACCTTCGAGGAGGCCCTGCGGCAGATGCGTGCCGTGTTGGGCGAATCAGCCGTCGTGGTGCGCACAACCCAGGTCAAGGAAGGCGGTCTGTTCGGTCTCTTCGGCGAACCGTTGATCGAACTCACCGTGGCGCCCGGACCGTCCCTGAAGGGCACGCCTTCCGGTACACACACCAATCTGCAATCGCGCCCGCCAAGCCCGGTCGAAAGGCGGTACCGCGTCCATTCGCCCGTAGGTTCGGACCAGCGCGTGCGCGACACCGTCGAATTCTGCCGTGAACTGCTCAGCAAGGCCCAGACCGAAATCGATGCGCGCCATGCACGGCGCACAGAAATGGCCGGGGGCATCGAACTGCCCAACGCCACAGCGGCTCCGGGCCTCGATGGCTATGCCCGAGGGGGCACGGAGAAACCGCACCATCAAGCCCATCGACGACCGCGAAGAAACAAAGGCACTCCACTGGCCTCGGAAGGCAACGCGGCCATTGCACCCGCCTCGTTTACACGGCTGAACGAGCCTTCGCAGAAGCCCACAACGCAAGACCAGCACGACGACATCCGCGAACTGTTGCGTATTCTGGATCGCGATGCATCAAGCTCGGGCGTCCCTACCGAACTGGCGCCGCACTACAGGCGTCTTGTCGAGACGGGCGTTTCGCCGACCCTCGCCGCATCGCTGCTCGGCGCGACGGTCCGCGGGTGCAACGTGGGCGTGCTGAGTGATCAGCGCGTGGTGCGCGAGCGGCTCCGTCTCGAGATCCGCCGCCGCATTCAAGTAACCGACGGCATATCCGTCAACGGGGGGGGCCGTGCGGTGGTGGCTGTGATTGGCCCCACGGGTGTAGGAAAGACCACAAACCTCGCAAAACTGGCCGCGCGGTTTGCGATTAAGGGACGACGGCGAGTAGCCTTTGTGACGGCCGATACCTACCGCGTCGCGGCGCCCGACCAGTTGCGCGTATATGCCGACATCATCGGGTTACGCATGAAAACCGTGAACGAGCCCAACGAGATGCGCTCGGCACTCGAGGTGCTTCATGATTACGACCTCGTGTTGATTGATACGGCCGGCAGCAGCCAGTTCAACCGTGAGCAGCTCGACGAACTCCAGCAAATGATGCTGGCCGCCGACCCCTCGTCGGTGATGCTTGCCGCTGCGGCCAACACCCCGCTTGATGATTTGCGGCAAGTTGTCGAGAATTTCGGGAGAGTTAAGCCGACGTCGCTGTTGTTCACGAAACTCGACGAAACCCGGCGGTACGGCGCCATGTATGCCATGGCGCTCGAGGCCGCCCTGCCGTTGAGTTATTTGAGTATCGGCCAGAACGTCCCGGATGATATTGTAGTGGCGGAACCGGCCATGGTGGCAAACCTCGTACTGGAAGGCAGGGATAGAAGTGGCAGATCAAGCAGAACATCTTCGTAAATACGTTCGAGACAGCAAGCATCAGGCGCGCGTCCTGGCCGTAAGCAGCGGCAAGGGCGGCGTCGGCAAAACCGGAACCAGCGTCAATCTGGCCATTGCCCTCGCCATGCGCCAGAAAACCGTGGTTGTGCTCGACGCCGACCTCGGGCTGGCCAACGTCGAAGTGCTGCTCGGGCTGAACTCGCTCTACAACCTCCAGCACGTCATTCACGGCGAGCGGGCGATGACCGAGATTCTCGCCGACGGCCCCGGCGGAATCAAGATCATCCCCGGAAGCTCCGGCATTGCCAAACTGGCCGACCTCGGGCCCAAGGCCCGCCAGCGTGTGATCGACGGGTTGCAGGAACTCCAGGGTTGTGCGGATTTCATCATTATCGACACCATGGCAGGGATCAGCCAGAATGCCGCGGGCTTTGCGGCCGCGGCCGACGAGGTCCTGCTGGTGGCCACGCCCGAACCGTCATCGATTGTAGACGCCTATGCAATGGTCAAGACGATCCGCATGATGCGGCCCGATGCGCTGTTCCGGCTCGTCGTCAACATGGCC